>NZ_JABXEM010000309.1:0-12465 GCF_013372595.1 Myxococcus sp. AM011 | reverse complement strand
CTCTACACCTATTAAGTCGTCGGCAGCGTCAGATGGGTATAAGAGACAGACCCCTCGAGCGACGACCTCCGCGCAGTCGAGGAGCTCGCCGAGGCTCGAAACGCCATCGTCGGCCAGATTGAGAAGCGCGTCGTCGGCCAGCGGGAAGTCGTCGAGCACCTGCTCATCTCGCTCTTCAGCCGAGGCCACTGCCTCTTCGTCGGTGTGCCGGGCCTCGCCAAGACGCTGCTCATCTCCACCCTGGCGGACGTCCTCAACCTCTCCTTCAACCGCATCCAGTTCACCCCGGACCTGATGCCGTCGGACATCACCGGCACGGACATCCTGGAGGAGGACCGCAACACCGGCCGGCGCAACTTCCGCTTCGTGCAGGGGCCGCTGTTCGCCAACATCATCCTCGCGGATGAAGTGAACCGCACCCCGCCCAAGACGCAGGCCGCCCTGCTCCAGGCCATGCAGGAGTACCGCATCACCGCGGGCGGACGGACGTATCCGTTGGACCTGCCCTTCCTCGTGTTCGCCACCCAGAACCCGATTGAGCAGGAAGGCACGTACCCGCTTCCGGAAGCTCAGCTGGACCGCTTCATGTTCCTGGTCGACGTGGGCTACCCCACGGCCGAGGAAGAGGTGCAGATCGTCAAGAGCACCACGGGCGGCGAGCAGCCGAAGCTGGAGAAGATTCTCTCGCCCGAGCGCATCCTCGCGCTTCAGGAGCTGGTGCGGCGCGTGCCGGTGCCGGACCACGTGGTGCGCTTCGCGGTGGAGCTGGTGCGCAACACCCGTCCCAAGGAGCCCGGCGTGCCGGACTTCGTGGCGAAGAACGTGTCCTGGGGCGCGGGGCCTCGCGCGAGCCAGTACCTGGTGCTCGCGGCGAAGGCGCGCGCGATCCTCCACGGCCGCTTCGTGGCCACGGTGGAGGACGTGCGGGCGCTGTCGAGGCCGGTGCTGCGTCACCGCGTGCTGCCCAACTTCACCGCGGAGAGCGAGGGCATCACCTCCGTGAAGCTCATCGACCAGCTCCTCACGGTGGTGAAGGGCTAGCGCCGCGTGCTGCTCGATGCCCAGACACTGGCCCGCCTCAAGGGCGTGAAGCTGCGTGCCCGCGCGGTGATGGAGGGCGTGCTGTCCGGCCTCCACAAGAGCCCCCACCAGGGGCAGAGCGTGGAGTTCGCCGAGCACAAGGAATACGCCCCCGGCGACGAGCTGCGCCACCTGGACTGGAAGGCCTACGGCAAGTTCGACAAGTATTACGTGAAGCGCTTCGAGCACGAGACGAACCTGCGCTCGGTCATGGTCGTGGATGCGTCCGCCTCCATGGGCTACGGCAGCGGCGCGATGAACAAGCTGGAGGTCGCCACCACGCTGGCGGGTGCGCTGTGCTACCTGCTCGTTCGCCAGCAGGACGCGGCGGGGCTGGCGCTGCTCACCGGTGGCAAGTGGAAGGACGTGCCTCCGCGCGCATCGGCGGGTCACCTCAACGTGCTGCTGGAGACGCTGGACGCCACGGCGCCGGGCGGAGGCACGGACCTGGGCAGCGCGGCGGACCACCTGGCGGAGGTGCTGCCCCGGCGCTCCACCGTCATCGTCCTGTCGGATTTGCTCGACGAGAAGCAGGACGCGCTCAAGCGGGTGCTGGCGCTGCGGCAGCGCAAGAACGACGTGTCGCTGTTCCACGTCGTGGACCCGGCGGAGCTGACGTTCCCCTTCGATGACCCCACGCTCTTCCTGGACATGGAGGGCGAGGGCCGCATCGAGGTGAATCCGCGCGAAATCAAGGAGAGCTACCTGGAGGAGTTCCACGCCTTCCTGGCCAGCGTGAAGGCCGCGTGCGCGGAGGCGGACGTGGACTACGAGCTGGTGCGCACCGACGAGAAGCTGGATGACGTGCTGCTGCGCTACCTGGGGCGACGCGGGAGGCGCAAGTGACGTTCGGCAATCCGTGGATGCTCCTGGGCGCGCTGGGCGCCTTCATCCCCCTGCTGGTGCACCTGTTCGACCGGCGTCGGCCGCGCCCCCATCCGTTCGGCCCGATGGCCTTCGTGCTGCGCAGCCAGAAGCGCACCGCAAGCCGACTCAAGCTCAAGCGCCTGCTGCTGTACGCGCTGCGCACGCTCATCCTGCTGGCCATTCCGCTTGCCCTCGCCCGGCCGGAGCTGAGCCGCGACGCGCAGGCCGCTCAAATCGTGAAGGGCCCGGCCGCCACGGCCATCATCCTGGATGCATCGCTGTCCATGCGTTGGACGGACGGCACGTCCCTCTTCGAGCGAGGTCGGGACGAGGCGCGCGACGCGCTCAAGGACCTGCTGCCCGAGGAGCCGGCGACGGTGCTGGTGTGCACGAGCTCGCCCGCCACGCCTCCGCCTCCGGGGTTCGACCGGGCGCGGTTGCGGGGACTGGTGGATGAAGCGAAGCCGACCTACGGGGCGGCGGACCTGTCGCGGTGCATGGAGATGGCGTCGCGTTCGCTGGAGGAGAACCCCATGGCGGCCAAGCGGCTGGTGGTGGTCTCCGACATGGCGGCCTCGGCGTTCCGGCTGGAGGCCCCGCCGCCCACGGTGAAGGGCCCCACGGGCGCGCCGGTGAAGCCCGAAGTGGTGCTGCGCGACGTGGCCGAGGGACGCGAGGCGCTCAACAACCACGCGATTGTGGACCTGAAGGTGGAGCCCGCGCTCCAGGCGGGGCCGCGCTCGTTCCAGTTCACCTTCACGGTGCGCAACTTCGGGACGGAGCCGGCCAAGGACCTGGAGGCCGCGGTGCGCACGGGCGAGACAACGCTGGCCAAGGGCTTCGTCGACGTGCCCGCGGGTGGCACCACGCAGAAGGCGTTGACGGTGCGCTTCCCACAGGGTGGCACGGTGGTGGGTCAGGTGACGTTGGCGTCGGACTCGCTGGTGGAAGATGACCGACGGGCCTTCGTGCTGCCGGTGCCCAAGGCGCTGAAGGCGCTGGTGGTGAATGGCGCGCCCCATGCGACGCGATATCGCGACGAGGCGTTCTTCGTGGACGCGGCGCTGACGGCGCCGGGCTCGCCGGTGGAAGTCGCGGTGCGGGACTCGGAGGTCGGCCTGCGCGAGGACTTCTCCGCGTATGACCTGGTGCTGCTGCTGAACGTGCCCGCGCCCAACCCGGAGGAGGCCGCGCGGTTGGAGGCCTTCGTGGAGAACGGCGGCGGCCTGTTCCTCAGCATGGGCGACCGGGTGAACACGGAGGACTACAACCAGCGACTGGGGGCGGTGCTGCCCAGACCGCTGCGCGTGGTGCGCACCAGCGCGGAGCGCGACACGGACCCGGAAGCGGAGACGAAGGCGGCGCGGCTGGCGCAGGTGAAGCAGGAGCACGTGCTCTTCTCGCCATTCACGGGCCGGGCGGAGGAGGGGCTCATCGGCGCGCGCTTCTACCGGTACATGCTGCTGGAGGCGGACAACCCGGCGTCGCCCGGCGCGAGCCAGGTGCTGGCCACGTACGAGGACGGAGCGCCCGCGGTGGCGGTGATGCGCAAGGGCAAGGGCCGCGTGGCCATGTTCACCAGCACGGTGGACCGCGACTGGAGTGACTTCGCCATCCGCACCAGCTTCCTGCCGCTGATGCAGCGCTTCGCGGCGTACCTCACCGGCTCGCTGGAGGAGCGCGAGGAGGTGCGCGTGCGCGTGGGTGAGTTGGTGACGCTGCGGCCGGAGGGCGCTCAGAAGGTGACAGCGGTGAAGGCGCCGGACGGGAGCGAGCTTCCGGTGAAGGAGCAGCCGGACGGCTCCGTGGTGGCGGGGCCGGTGCTGGAGCCAGGGGCGTACTCGGTGCTCGGCGCGGACGGGAAGATGCAGCCGGCGCTGTCCTTCGCGGCGATGCTCGACCCGGCGGAGAGCGACTTGACGCGCGTGCCGCAGGACACGCTCACCGCGTACTTCGGTGAGGAGACGGTGAAGGCGTCCAGCGGCGACGAGGACCGGCCCACCGTGCCGCTGTGGACGTGGTTGATTCTCGCCGCGTGCGTCGCGTTCTTCTTCGAGGGGACACTGCTGCGCAAGTAGGCGCGGACACCGACGTCGGTGAGCGCCAAGGCAGGTGTCGTGTGAGAAGGCTCAGCCGATGAGCCTCACCTCCTGCGCTGCCGGGGCGAGGTTCGGAGAAGAACCGAGGCGGACGGGACCCTCTCGCGTCCAGTTGCCCGTGTCGCGGTGCTCGGTGCTGTACCAGCGCACGCGCGGCCTCTGCTCGGGCTGCATGGCTCCCATGGCGGGGGGCACCACGGCATGCGACACTGGCCATACATCTCGAAGGGTGTGCGTCGCGCTCCTGGCACGCGCAGGATTCTCGGTGGTCGGGCCGCCACCTGGCCGCGGTTGTTGCCGCGGACGAGCTCCTGAGTGGGGGTTGCATGCGCGTGCTCATTTCTACCTACGGTACCCGAGGTGATGTCCAACCCTTCGTCGCGCTCGCCAAGGCCCTGAAGGAGCATGGCCATGGCGTGGCGCTCTGCACACCTACCGGCTTCCGAGGCATGGTGGAGCGTCACGACATTCCATACGCGCATATGGACAATGCAGTGCTGGAGCTGACGGAGGCGGTTCTGCGCGCCCCAACGCGTGCCGAGCAGCGGCGGCTGTTCAAGGGGTTCGGTGCCATCATCCGCGCGGGCCTGGATGACGAGTGGCGCGCGGCGCGGGAGCTCAAGCCGGACGTGCTCGTGTACCACTCCAAGGCGCTCGGTAGTCACCACATCGCGGAGAAGCTCGGGGCCGCCGAGTTGCTGGCGATGCCGCTGCCGCTGACTCCGACGCGCGAGTTCCCGGTGCCGATAGTCCCGAGTCTCCGACTCGGCGGTTGGCTCAACGCGCTCAGCTACCGAGTCCTTTCCCTGGCCAACGCGGTTTGGGCCGGGGCGACCAACGACTTCCGGGTGAAGACACTGGGCCTCGCGCCGCTCTCACGCTTCGCGGACCCGATGAAGAAGGCCGACGGCTCCGCGGTGCCGGCGCTGTACGCGTACAGCGAGCATCTGCTGCCACGTCCCACCGACTGGCCTCCCCAGGCGCAGGTGACGGGCTGCTGGTTCCTCGACGAGGGCGTCCGATGGACGCCTCCCGCGGCGCTGCAAGCGTTCCTGGAAGCGGGGCCGCCGCCCGTCTACGTGGGCTTCGGCAGCATGGGCGCGGCGCATGCTGATTCTCGTGCCGCCACCGTCCTGAAGGCGGTGGCGTTGACCGGCGAGCGCGCGGTGCTGGCCACGGGCTGGGGAGGCATGAAGGCGCGAGAGCTCCCACCCGATGTCTTCATGCTGGAGTCCGCGCCACATGACTGGCTGTTCCCTCGAATGAGCGCGGTGGTGCATCACGGAGGGGCCGGCTCCACGATGGCGGGCTTGCGTGCGGGCAAACCCACTGTCATCTGCTCTTTTCTTGGCGACCAGCCCTTCTGGGGGCACATGGTTCTCCGCGCGGGCGTAGGGCCTCCGCCGGTACCGCAGAAGTCGCTCACAGCCGAACGGCTCGCGAATGCCATCCGCACGGCACTGTCCCCGACAGTACGGGCTCAGGCCACGGCGATGGGTGAACGCATCCGAGCAGAGGACGGAGTCGCGCGCGCCGTCCAGCTCATCGAGCAGGAGCATTCGAGGTGGAGCCACCGTCATGCCCGACGGGATGCGTGAGCGTGGACGCCTCGGTCACGCGGCCAGGCACGTCCCCGCACCCGCCACAAACCCGATCGCCTCGGCCCACTCTCTGTAAACATGGGTGAGACAGTCCGTGCCCGGCGGTTCAGTGTGCGGGGCGACCCAGCCAGGAACGATGAGTCCGGTGGTGGAAGAGGTTCGGGTCAGGAGACCGAGGTGGAGGAGAAGGCGCGGCGCCGAGGATTCACGGCGGAGTACCCGTTGAGGGTGCTCGCGGAGGCAGACGGCTACACGAAGCCCGGTGCTCAGCATGGTGGGTGAGGACTTCCTCGACCAGTACGAGGCCCTGGGAACGGGAGTGGCGCTTGAAGTTCCTGTGCGCGCACTGAGCCGCGTGACTCGCGGGAGGGAGTGTCACCTCGTGGCGCTCCTTCACCGTACGCATCCACAGCGGGCTACTTCACGCGCTCGATCTTGTGCTTGCGGCCTTTGATCTTGCCCTCGCTCAAGTGCTGGAAGGCCTTCTTCGCCACGCGGCGCGCGATGGCCACGTAGGCGATGTGGTCCTGAATCTCAATCTTGCCGACGTCCGTGGCGGCGAACCCTCCCGCCTCGCCCGTCAGCGCGCCGAGGATGTCTCCCGGCCGCATCTTGTCCTTGCGCCCGGCGGAGATGTACAGCGTCTCCCACTCCGAGCCGAGCGAGCCCGGCTTCGACGCCGCCGCCTCCAGCTCCGCCGCGTCGCCCACCTCCAGCTTCAAGCCCAGGGACTGCTCAATCTCCTCCACCTTGCGCTTATCGTTCGGCGCCACCAGGGCGATGGCGAGCCCCGTGAGCCCCGCGCGGCCCGTGCGGCCAATGCGATGCACGTACGGCTCCGGCTGGAAGGGCATGTCGAAGTTGATGACGGCGTCGAGCGCCTCCACGTCGATGCCTCGCCCCGCGACATCCGTGGCGACGAGCACCCGCGTGGTGAGGTTGCGGAACTTCGCCATGACGCGGTCCCGCTCGAACTGCTCCAAATCCCCCTGGAGCCCGTCCACGCTGACGCCCGCTTCAGAGAGCGCCTTCGTCAGCTCCACCACCGTCGCCTTGTGGTTGCAGAAGACGATGGCGGAGGACGGCTGGTAGAGCCGGAGCACGCGCAGCAACTGCTGGGTCTTCTCCTCGGGCTTCGTGTCGTAGCGGACCTGACGAATCGCGGGCGTGGCCTCGGTGTCCTCCACCGTCACGCGCACGGGGTCCTTCTGGAACGCGCGGCTCAGGGCCGCGATGTCCGGCGGGAAGGTCGCCGAGAAGAGCACCGTCTGACGCCGTGAAGGCATCGCGCCGATGATGCGCTCCATGTCGTCGCGGAAGCCCATGTCGAGCATCCGGTCCGCCTCGTCCAACACCAACGTGCCCAGCCGCTTCGTCTCCAGCGCCTCGCGCTCCAGCACGTCAATCACCCGACCGGGCGTCCCCACCGCGATGTGCGCGCCCTTCTCCAGCGCCTCCAACTGCGGCCGGATGGGCTGCCCGCCCGCCAGCACCAAGACCTGAAGCCCCGGCAGCCGACGCCCCAGCTTGCGAATCTCGCCCGCCACCTGCGCGCACAGCTCACGCGTGGGACAGAGCACCAGGCCCTGGAGCCGCCGGTCCTGGAGCTGGACCTGACGCAGCATGGGCAGCGCGAAGGCCGCCGTCTTGCCGCTGCCGGTGCGCGCCTGGCCGACCAGGTCCTTGCCCTGGAGCAGCACGGGGATGCTCTGCGCCTGGATGGGCGTGGCCGACTGGAAGCCCAGCTCGGCGAGGACCTGGAGCAAGGGTGGAGACAACTCGAGCGCGGCGAAATCCATCAGGGCCTCGATTGAACGGAGGCGCGGAAGGTGCCTCGGAATCCCGGGGCCCTTGTAGCAGCCGTCCGGGGCGGAACAAGC
Organism: Myxococcus sp. AM011; assembly: GCF_013372595.1. Lineage (NCBI taxonomy): Bacteria > Pseudomonadati > Myxococcota > Myxococcia > Myxococcales > Myxococcaceae > Myxococcus > Myxococcus sp. AM011. The sequence continues at coordinate 4,938 of NZ_JABXEM010000309.1, read as the reverse complement.
CCCTGTGTCAATGCACCGTCGGGCGCCGACACACATGACGCCTGACTGGACGCAGCCCGCGCTCCAGGTGGTGATAGACACGCTCGGTCTGAATCATCGTCCCGTGCTCCCCCGGCAGGTGGACGGGTGGGCGCGCCGGCCCCTCCGCCGCGCTTCAACGGAGCGATACGGGGGTTCGACGACACCCGCCCGAGGTCGGCCCTCCGGATGGCGCCTGGCGGACATGACTGCCCTGGGAGGTGACGGGCAGACGACGCCCGGTGCGCTCCGCGAAGGAACGGAGTCCAGCTTGGGCCGGGTTCTGCGACACTGCGCGCCGTGACTGCCTCCGCCCTCTACCGCGACTGCGCCCGCCTCTTCATGGTGGGCTTCCCTGGGACTCGCATCGACGCCGACCTGGCGGCGCTGATGGATGACGGCATCTATGGCGCCATCCTCTTCAAGCGCAACGTAGGCACCGCGCAGGAGACGGCGACGCTGTGCCGCGAGCTGAAGCTTCGCGCGGGTCGGCCCTTCATCCTCTCCGTGGACCAGGAGGGAGGCCGCGTCGCGCGGCTGCGCGGGGCGCCGTTCACCGCCCTGCCCCCCATGCGCGAGCTGGGACAGCGCGGAGATGCCCGGCTGGTGGAGCGCGTGGGTCGGCTGCTCGCGCACGAGCTGCGCGCGGTGGGCTTCGACTGGGATTTCGCGCCGGTGCTGGATGTGGACACCAATCCGGCCAACCCCGTCATCGGAGACCGGAGCTTCAGCCGAGACGCGGAGGAGGTCGCGCGGCTGGGCGTGGCGCTCGCGCGCGGACTGGAAGCCGGTGGCATCGCCTCCTGCGGCAAGCACTTCCCCGGGCATGGCGACACGACCACGGACAGCCATCTGACGCTGCCCAGGCTCGCGCACGATTTGGAGCGGCTGCGTCGCGTGGAGCTGGTGCCGTTCCGGGCGTTCGCGCAGGCGCGGCTGGCCTCGCTGATGACGGCGCATGTCCTGTTCGACGCGCTGGACAGGGGCGTGCCCGCGACGATGAGCGAGCGCGTGCTCACCGGGGTGCTGCGCGAGGAGCTGGGGTTCGACGGCGTGCTCGTCAGCGACGACCTGGAGATGAAGGCCATCGCGGACCACTACACGGTCGAGGAGGCCGCGGTGCAGGGCACGCTGGCGGGCGTGGACCTGTTCCTGGTGTGCCACCAGGCGGACGTGCAGCGCCGGGCCATCGAGGCGGTGGTGAAGGCGGTGGAGTCCGGACGGATTCCGCGCGAGCGCATCACCGAGGCTCACCGCAGGCTCGACGTGCTCGCCGCGCGCTTCGCGCACCCGGCGGAGGACCGGCTCGCCACGCTGGGCGGTGCAGAGCACCACGCGCTCGCCAAGGGGCTCGACAGCGCCTTCGCGGGCAAGGACCCCACCGAGGTCATGCTCGCGTCTCGCTGAGCAGGACGGCACCACGGGGCACGCGCCCCGTGTACGGAGCGATGTCATGCTCGCGTCTCGCTGAGCGGCACGCCACGGGGCACCACATGCCCCGTGGACCAGGTCAGTGCGGTCCCTGGGAGTCCTCGCGAGGCGGAGCATCACCGGGCTTCGGGCTCGACGCTCCGTCCGGTGGCTTGTTCGCGGGTGGAGCTCCCGGCTTGGGAGCGGACTGTTCGTCCTGCGCCTGCTGCTTCTCCTGCTCCTGCTCGCGCTGAATCGCTGTCGGCGAGCCAGCGGCGATGCCGGGCTCCACTCGCGGCGGGACGTTACCTACCGCGGTGGGAGGCAGGTTCGTGCCCACGATGTCCTGCACCGGCGCGATGTTGGGTGTGCCCGAGCCACCCGTCCCCGGGCCGAAGCTGCTCAAGGGCTGCGCGTCATTGGCGATGCCCTGATATGGGCCGCCTGTCCTGGGTATCTCCCGACGGATGCGCTCCTCGTCGCGCTCGCACGCCGTGCCCAGCAACGAAGCCACGGCCAGCGCGCCGGGTAGAAGCCAGCGGCGAATGTTTCCCTGGTTCATGTTCCATCCCTCCGGCGAGCCATTCAGGCCCCAGAGGGATGGATACCCATCCTCGGCGACGGGCGACGGCGGGGAGCCGGCCTGCCGCTCGACACGGACCTAGCGCACCAGCCGGGTGTTCCGGTCCTGCCAGCCCATCGGGTGGTAACCCCAGCCGTGGTTGTAGTCCGTCGTGCTCCCCACCACCGCCCCATCCTCCCCACCGAGGCCCTGGGATGCCGGAGCGTAGGTCGCGCCACCCTCGATGCCATACCGGTCCTGCATCATCTTCCCCTTGTCATCCCAGAGGGAGTTGTTCTGCTTTCCCTCCAGCTTGGGCGTGCGCGGGTCGATGCTGGAGCCGATGTCCTTGATGGTGCCGTTGTGCCCGCGGTCCGCGACCATCAGCCACGGCGGGGACTTCTCCGGGTGCACGTTGCCCTGCATGTCCAGGAGGGCCTCCGGCTGGATGCCACGCTGGGCGAACGGGCCACCACGGCTCTCGTCCGGCTGCTTGCCACCCGTCTCGGGCAGAGCACCACAGCCCACGGCGCCCAGGACCCCCACCGTCACCGCCGCCACCTGAACCCACCGACGGAAATTCCGCTCGCGCATGTCCACTCCTCGGCTTGTCTGTCTTCAAGTTCCCCGCATCCCCAGAGAGTGGACACGCCTGGTGTCCAAACCACGGGCCGGGTACACGGCGGCCTCTCGGGCCGCTTGCTCAGTTAAACCCTCGGCCGTGCTCGCGCACTGTCTTCTTCGCTGACACTGTGGACTGAGACTTCTTCGCGACAGAAGCCCGCGTCTCGCCGCAAACCTTGCGCGACGTGTGCACGATTTGCGCGAAGGAATCCGGGCTCGGGCTCGAGCACTCACCGCATGGAGCGCGGGAGGGAGACCTCGAGTTGGAGAGACGTAAGGAGCTGGCGTGGACGAGGCGGGATTCACCGCGTCCACGCCTCTCGGCAGTGGCCTACTTCACGGCAGCCGTCCGCTACTTCCGCTTCGCGGCGGACTTCTTCTTCGCGGGAGCGGCCTTCTTCGCCGAGGCCCCCTTCTTCGCGGACGCCTTCTTCACGGGCGCCGCCTTCTTCGCGGACGCCTTCTTCGCGGATGCCTTCTTCACCGGAGCGACCTTCTTCGCGGACACCTTCTTCGCGGATGCCTTCTTCACCGGAGCGGCCTTCTTCGCGGACACCTTCTTCGCGGGCGCCGCCTTCTTCGCCGAGGCCCCCTTCTTCGCCGGAGCAGCCTTCTTCACAGGCGTCTTCTGCGCGGGAGCAGCCTTTTCCGCGGGCGCGGCCTTCTTCACGGGCGCCGCCTTCACCTCGGCATCCACGGTGGCCACGGCCTCATCCCGCGACTCGGGCTTGCTCGCCGGAGCCTTCGTCGCCGCGGACTTCCGCTTCGCGGGCTCGAACTTCGTCACCCGCGCCGGCGCCGTCAACGGCGTCCCCGAGAGCGGAGTGAGCTCATCGGCGGCCCTCTCCGAGCCCCTCACGTACGCCGCGGACAACTCGGGCGCCGGCGCCTGCTCCACCTCTAACGCGGACCCGCCCGCCACCGGAGCACTCGGCTTCGCACCCAGCGCGGCGAGCACCTCCACGACGTGGCCGTTCACCTTCACCTTCGGCCACACCTGCTTCACCTTGCCGTCCGTCCCAATCAGGAACGTGGCGCGGTTGATTCCCAGGAACTTGCGTCCATACAGCGACTTCTCCCCCCACACGCCATAGGCGTCCGACACCTGGTGCTCGGTGTCCGCCAGCAGCGGGAAGGGAAGGTTGAACTTGGTCGCGAACTTGCGATGGCTCGCCGTGCTGTCCGCGGACACACCGAGCACCACCGCGCCGGCGGCCTCCAGCACCGAGTGCTCGTCGCGGAAGGCGCACGCCTCCACGGTGCATCCGGGAGTGTCATCCTTCGGATAGAAATAGAGGACGACGTTCTTCCCCGCGAGCTGCGAGAGCGTCACGGAGTTGCCGTCCTGGTCCTGAAGCACGAAGTCGGGAGCCGCGTCACCTGCTTGGGGCATGGGCATGCGCGCTCCATAGCCACAAACCCGGCGCGTTCTCAATCATCCGTGAGCAACGTCAATGCGGCTCGCCGCCGTGCTCGTGGCCCTGCTCCCCGGGGGGATGGCTCTTCGCCTCCAGTTTGACGAGGTCCGCGTGGCACTGCCCCAACGCCGTGCGCAACGGCTCGCGCGCCGCGGCATCCGTCGCCTGTCCCAGCTTCTTCGCCAGCGCCTCGCACGCGGCGCGCTTCACGTCCGCCTCGCTGGTGCCCGGCCCCGTCGCGCCAGGGGTCGCCAGCGGACGGGGAGGCAGGCTGCCCCGCAGACCCCGGATGGCCGCGAGCCGCTTGTCCGCTTCCGGACGCGAGCGAGAGCCCGCGGGCACCTTCTCCAGCGACGCCACGACTGCGTCCCACGCCGGGTCCGTCGGCGGCACGCCCTTGTCCACCAGCGCCTCGTATTGCGCATTGGCTTCCTGGAATTGCTTCTTCCCCGAGTCACACCCGGAGAAGAGGACCCAACAAAGCCCGAGCGAGAGCACGGTCGGCAGCGGTCGGAAGGCAGTCCACATGACGCGTAGGTACCTCTTGCTGGCCTCTGGAGGGAAGCGCGGGTAGGGTCCGCGTCGTGCAGCCCATTCTCCTTGCCTTCCTGCTCGGTCTATCCCAAGGCCTGCTCCACGCCGTGGGGCCGGACCATTGCGCGGCCGTGGCCACGCTCGGAACCCTGAATGGGGGCCGGCGGCGCGCGGCCATCGCCACCGCCTTCCGCTTCGCGCTGGGGCACGCGGCCATGCTGGGCGGCATCGCCTCCCTGTGCCTCCTGGCCGGCGTGGGCCTGTCCGAGACGTTCGAGCGCTGGGCCGAAATCTTCGGTGGCGCCGTGCTGGTGGCCCTCGCCGTGACGGCGCTGCTGTTCCCCAACAGCCTCCACCACGGCCACCCCCACC
>NZ_JABXEM010000308.1:0-12428 GCF_013372595.1 Myxococcus sp. AM011 | reverse complement strand
GCGCGGATGGCTGCGCGCGCCAGGACACGCTGCTTAGCGTCCGGGCATGAGCCTCACGACCCAAGTCGCACCCCCTCTCGCGCTCGCACCGGAGCACCACACGCTGCGCGAGTGGCGCTTGCTGTTCACCCGTCTGCCCACGCCCTCCCGGGAGGCGCTTCCTGGACGCTACCGGGCGGAGCTCCTGGGGCCCTCCTGGTTCCAGGGCTTCGCGCACCGGCTGTTGGGCGTGCTGGGGATGCGTGGCTGGTGGGGCAAGGACATCGCCCCCGGAGGACGCGAGGGGGCGAACCTCGTGAACCGCGTGGGTGGCATCTGGCGGGCCGTGCCGCTGGTGATTCGCGAGGGGACGTCGCGAGTGGACGGGCGGACGTCGCTCCAGGTGGAGTACACGCCGGAGGTAGGGCGGCAGTGGCGTCCCTGGGTGGACGAGCTGCGCTGGCTGGAGGGGCGCACGCTGCTGGCGATGACGCACCTGGAGCTGCCGGTGCTGCGCCACCTCACGTTCCCCTTCCTGCTGCACCGCGAGTCCTCCTCGCCCGCTTGAACGGGCGGTCGGCGCGCGGGGGGCCTCACCGAGTGAACGCCCACCCGTGAACATCTCTGATGGGAGAGTGGGCTTCGTCCGCGCGCAAGTGCTCCCCTGAGGCGCGCGGGCGCATTACAGAACACTCAAATGGGTGCTCTGGCGGAGAAGAAGGCGGACGCGAAACAGGCGAAGGTTCCCTCGCTCGGCGCGTGGGTGGAAGCAGGCCCGAAGGTGCGGTGGCGGGTCTGGGCCCCCAGTCACGAGCGCGTGGAGGTGGTGCTGCACGACGCGCGGGGCGAGCCGGGGCGCGTGCTGCCGATGACCGCGGAGCGCGACGGCTACTTCAGCGCGGTGTTGGAGGGCCAGGGCGCGGGCGTGCGCTACAAGCTGCGTGTGGATGGCGCGGGGCCCTTCCCGGACCCGTGGTCCCGCTCACAGCCGCAGGGCGTGCATGGCCCTTCTGAAGTCGTGGTGCCGGACTTCGCGTGGACGGACGCGGGCTGGAAGGGCGTGGAGCCCCAGTCGCTCGTCCTCTACGAGGTGCACGTGGGCACCGCCACGCCCGAGGGGACTTTCGAGGCGCTCATCTCCAAGCTGCCCGAGCTCAAGGAGTTGGGCATCACCGCGCTGGAGCTGCTGCCGGTGGCCAGCTTCCCGGGCACTCGCAACTGGGGCTACGACGGCGTGGACCTCTTCGCGCCCGCGCAGGTGTACGGCGGCCCGGTGGGACTGCGCCGGTTGGTGGACGCCGCGCACGCGCAAGGCCTGGGCGTGTTGCTGGACGCCGTCTACAACCACTTCGGACCGGACGGGAACTACCTGCGCGCGTACTCGCCGCACTACTTCACCGGACGCCACCACACGCCGTGGGGCGACGCGGTGAACTACGACGGCAAGGACAGCCGGCCCGTGCGGCGGATGGTGCTCTCCAACGTGGAGATGTGGATTCGCGACTACCACCTGGACGGCCTGCGCCTGGACGCGGCGCACGCCATCGTCGACGAGACACAGCCGCACCTGCTCACCGAAATCGCCGAGCGTGCCCGGGCCAGCGCGCCGGGACGCCGGGTCATCATCATCGCCGAGGACGAGCGCAACGAGCGCCGCCTCATGCTGCCCGCGTCCGAGGGAGGCCACGGGCTGGACGGCGTCTGGGCGGATGACTTCCACCACCAGATGCGGCGCGCCTTCGCGGGGGACAGCGAGAGCTACTTCCAGGACTACACGGGCAGCGCGGAGGACCTGGCGCGCACGCTGCGACAGGGCTGGTTCTACGAGGGCCAGGTGTCGAAGAACCAGGGGCATGCGCGGGGCACGCGCGCGGAGGGCCTTTCGCCCTCGGCCTTCGTGTACTGCCTCCAGAACCATGACCAGGTGGGCAACCGCGCGCTGGGCGAGCGACTGGGACATGACGTATCCCCCGCCGCCTTCCGCGCCATGAGCGCGTTGCTGCTGCTGTCGCCCTACACGCCGTTGCTCTTCATGGGCCAGGAGTGGAACGCGAGCACGCCGTTCCTCTACTTCACGGACCACAACGAGGAGCTGGGGCGGCTCGTCACCGAGGGCCGGCGCAAGGAGTTCGCGGGTTTCGCGCGCTTCGCTGGCGAAGAGGTGCCGGACCCGCAGTCGGAAGCCACCTTCGCGCGCTCCCGGCTGGACTGGAGCGAGGCCCAGAAGCCGGGGCACTCGGGCATCCGCGCGCTCTACCGCGAGCTGCTCCACCTGCGCGCGACGGAGCCCGCGATGAAGGACTCGCGGCGCGGCACGTACGACGCGCGAGCCGTGGGGCCGGAGGCGCTGGTGTTGGAGCGACGAGGGGGCGGGCAGGTGCTCCAGGTGTTGCTCGGCCTGCGCGGCAAGGTGGAGCACCGCGTCCCTCCCGACGCCGAAGTCGTGCTGTGGAGCGAGGCGCCGCGCTTCGGGGGCGACACCCGGACGTCCCTGCTCCAGGACGGAGTCGTGCGGCTGGAAGGTCCGTCCGCCGTCGTGTCGCGCTTCGTGAGTCAGCGGTAGTCGCCCTGGCGTCCAGACGACCGCGGGCTTGCCCGAAGGGGTGAGTGATGGGAATGACCTGTCACCCCTTCGGGTATTGGCGCCGCAGTCCGAACGTTGAGACATCAACACCGTGGGCGTCGCGTCGTGAGGAGACCTTGAGCTCCCTGGCGCGCGTCGACGGAGGAAAGCCAACGCGCCGCGGGGGGAACGCGGCGTGCCGGGGCGGTGCTGACCGTCCGGTGGGTCGTGGCTCTCGGTGGCCTCACTCGAGGTAGCAACTTGAATCCACACCACAGGACCTCATCCCGGCTGGGAGCTCGCTGGCGCATGCCGTGTCGCGCGCTCGCACTCGCGGCCTTCGCGCTCACCACGCCCGTGCTGGCCGCGGGCGGCTTCGTCGCCGTCACCGCCAGTGGGAACGACGGCAACGTGCCCGCCAATGCCATCGACGGAAACCTCACCACGCGCTGGTCCAGCGACGGCGTGGGGCAGTGGCTGCGCGGCGACCTGGGCGCCGTGAAGTCGGTGAGCGCGGTGGACATCGCCTGGTTCCGAGGCAATGAGCGCTCCAGCAAGTTCGTCGTCTCCACTTCCACGGATGGCAGCGCGTGGACGCAGGTGTCCTCGGGCAGTTCGTCCGGGAAGAGCACGGCCTTCGAGCGCGTGTCCTTCTCGCCGGTGAATGCGCGCTACGTGCGCATCACCGTCAACGGCAGCACGATGAACACCTGGGCGAGCATCTCCGAGCTGGCGGCCATCGCCACCGACGTCGGAACGCCGCCGTCCACCAGCAAGGACAAGTTCGGCGTGACGATGCTCTACCCGTCCAAGAGCGGGGGCGAGTCGTGGGCGCTGGCGGACAACGCGACGTCCGATGCGCGCTTCAATCCGCAGAAGACGATGACCCGTAACTCGGACGGCTCGTGGAAGATGAAGAACAGCGCGGTGCGGCTGCTCGTCTACACGTCCACCGGCTACGACGACCGGAAGATTCCCACGTATGACCGGGACGTGCTGGCGAGCCGGGGCTACATGCAGGCGGCCAATGACTGGCGCAACGTGGAGATGACGGGCTTCGTGAAGCTCAACGCCACGTCCGACGTGAAGGACAACTTCGACTGGTACGCGCGGGGCGGCAAGCACAACGACGACCACTCGGGCTGCGAGGGCAGCAGCTACAAGGCGGGGCTGCACTATGACGGCCGCGCCCGCTGGCAGAAGGAGACGTGGCATGTCTCCTACGAGCAGGCCGCGTACAAGGCGGCCACGTCCGCGCTGAAGGGCCGCTGGGTGGGCTTCAAGGCGGTGATGCGCAACACCACCGTCAGCGGCAAGGAGGCCGTGCGGCTGGAGATGTACGTCAACGAGAACGCCGACAAGGTGACGTGGAAGAAGGTCTACGACATGGTCGACTCGGGCACCTGGGGCGGTGACGCGCAGCACTGCGGCGGCGGCACCGGGGCCATGCCGATTACCTGGGGCGGCCCCATCGCCACGTTCCGCTGGGACAACGCCACGGACGTGGACTTCAAGTGGTTGACGGTGCGCGAAATCCAGCCGTGACGCGCGGGCGCTGACGCGGTGCTTCCAGGGGGCACGGTGGTGCCTCGTGCCCCTGTCATCGAGCGGCCATGACAGGCCTTTCGATGGAGGCCATCAGGCCGGGAGCAGGGGAGGCCGGTGGGGCGGGGCTCCACCGGCTTCGCCTTGGGTTTGTCGGTGTCGACAGGGGCGGCGTCCCGTGCTCAGCATCGCGGCCATGAATGTCCAGACCGCCACCGAGTCCTCCGACCGCATCTGGGAGAAGGAAATCCTCCCGGCGCTCGAGCGCTACATCCGCATCCCCAACAAGTCGCCTGCCTTCGACCCGGACTGGGTGAAGGCCGGACACATGGAAGCCGCGGTGCAGCTCATCGCGGAGTGGTGCCGCGCGCAGGCGCCGCACCTGCCGGGCCTCACGCTGGAGGTCATCCGCCTCAAGGACGAGCAGGGCAAGGACCGCACGCCGGTCATCTACATGGAGGTGCCCGGCACGCGCGGCGACGACACCGTGTTGATGTACGGCCACCTGGACAAGCAGCCGGAGATGACGGGCTGGCGTGAGGGCCTGACGCCGTGGACCCCCGTGCGCGAGGGCGACAAGCTCTACGGCCGGGGTGGCGCGGATGATGGTTACTCCGCCTTCGCGTCGCTGACGGCGCTGCGCCTGCTGCGCGAGCAGGGCGTGGCACACGCGCGCACCGTGGTGCTCATCGAGGCGTGTGAGGAGAGCGGCAGCTACGACTTGCCGGCGTACATCGAGGCGCTGGCGCCGCGCATCGGCAAGCCGTCGCTGGTGGTGTGCCTGGACTCGGGTTGCGCGAACTACGACCAGCTCTGGATGACGACGTCGCTGCGCGGCATGGTGGCGGGCAACCTGCGCGTGGACGTGCTCACCGAGGGTGTGCACTCCGGTGACGCGAGCGGAATCGTGGCGTCGTCCTTCCGCGTGCTGCGTCAGGTGTTGTCGCGGGTGGAGGAGGAGGGCACGGGCCGCGTGACGGTGCAGGGCCTGCATGTGGAGATTCCGAAGGAGCGGCAGGAGCAGGCACGCTCGGCGGCGAAGGTGTTGGGGGAGGAGGTCTTCGGCAAGTTCCCGTGGGTGTCTGGGATGCAGCCCATGTCGGACGACGGCGCGGAGCTGGTGCTCAACCGCACGTGGCGGCCGGCGCTGTCGGTGACGGGCGTGGACGGCCTGCCGCCGCTCCAGAGCGCGGGCAATGTGTTGCGGCCCTTCACCACGGTGAAGCTGTCCATGCGCATTCCTCCGAGGTTGGAGCCGAAGGCGGCGCAGAAGGCGCTCAAGGATGCGCTGGAGAAGAACCCGCCGTACGGCGCGAAGGTGAGCTTCGAGGGTGACAAGGCGAGCGTCGGCTGGGATGCGCCGCCGCTGGCGGGCTGGCTGTCGCGCGCGGTGGAGTCCGCGTCCGGCACGTACTTCGGCCGGCCGGCGATGGCGATGGGCGAGGGCGGCACGATTCCGTTCATGGGCATGCTGGGCGAGCGCTTCCCGGAGGCGCAATTCCTCATCACCGGCCTGCTGGGTCCGGGCAGCAACGCGCACGGCCCCAACGAGTTCCTGCATGTCCCCACCGGCAAGAAGCTGACGTGCTGCGTGGCCAGCGTCATCGCGGACCACTTCAAGCGGTAGGTCGTCGCCGGTGTCTGTATTTACCGCCGCTCCCATCCTGGGGAGCGGCGGTATAGATGGCTCAGGCGACTGTACTCCTTGGGTTGCCTGTCAGTGTCGTCTGGTACTGGCTGGGGTTGCCCGCCTTGCCGCGGGCCTCTTGCCGAGGCCTACCATGACGCTTCGGAGTGTGTTGCGCAGCCTCGCCAAAGAAGCGCAGACCCCAGGAACTAGAATCCACGGACTTTTGACTCAGGACCCGTGAGAAATCTAGGAAGTCCATCATGCCGAATCCATCTCGATACTTCAGACTCAGGCCTGACATGCGGCGCGGGAAGTGGTCTTTGGGAGAGCCGCTGAACGGGCAGGGCCAGGAGGTGGAGGACATCCGGGAGTTCACGTCGGGGCGGCCAGCTCACGTGGAGGGCCGCCTGACGCTCACCATCGACGAGCCCGGGAAGAAATTGGACTACAGCACGGCTGGCGCCGGCATGTCGCCCGTTGTCAACATCCGGGTGGCCGCCCTCTTCACGGAGTTGGTTCCCGATGATGTGCAATTGATACCCGTCGACATCAAAGGCTGCCCGGATGGGTATCAAATCCTCGTGGCCACCAAGCTTATCCGGTGCATCGATGACGAGGCCTCGGAAGAGGCACTGTATTGGCAGCCCGAGGATGAACGGCCGGACAAGCTCGGTATGTACCGCAGCGTCTACGGGATGCGGATCGACCGCACGAAAGTAGGCGGCGCGAAGGTCTTCCGCACCTGGGGGTGGTCCGTCGCCCTCATCGTCTCCGAGGACATCAAGCTCGCCCTGGAGCGCGCGAAAGTCACAGGGGCGAAGTTCGAGGAAGTCTGAGCAGCGGTGCGGGCTCCACCGGAAGTGTCACATTCAGACGACACGCGGACCCCACGGGGCACCCTCTCCGCGCTGCGGACGACAGTCGTCAGGACCTCCAGGGAGGTGTGTCACACGGGCTCTGTTTCATAGCCCGCGCTTGTCGTGAACCTCTCGCCGCGCGGGTTGCGAGACATTGCGCCGAAATCCTATGTCACGCACCCCACCCGGACGGTGGTCAGGCGATTCGCTCGCGTAGCTCCTCGACAGGTAGTCCTTCTCCCGGCTCCGACCGTGTGCCCACGCACGTGGACACGTCCTCACTCACCCCCAACGGAGCCAGACCATGAATGTCATCAAGACGCCCCCGGTCACCACGAAGGAAGGCCAGCTGCTAGGCAAGGTGGAAGGGAAGGTTTCCGTCTTCAAGGGCATCCCCTACGCCAAGCCTCCCGTGGGCAACCTCCGCTGGCGCGCCCCGGAGCGCCTCCCCGCGTGGACCGGCCCCCGTGACGCGCTCGAGTTCGGTCCCTCCGCGCTCCAGTCCCGACAGGCCTGCATCGAGGGCGGTGGCGGAGACCCCGGGAAGATGGCCGAGGACTGCCTCTACCTCAACGTGTGGACCCCCAAGACGGACCCGGGCGCGAAGCTGCCCGTGCTGTTCTGGATTCACGGCGGCGCCTTCATCATCGGCTCCGGCTGCGTGCCCCCCTATGACGGCACGCAAATCGCCGCCCGTGACGTGGTGCTCGTCACCTTCAACTACCGCCTGGGACACCTGGGCTTCTTCGCCCACCCGGAGCTGGAGAAGGAGGCCCCGGGCGGCCCGGCCAACTTCGGCATCCTCGACCAGATGCTCGCGCTGGAGTGGGTGAGGAACAACATCGCCCAGTTCGGCGGAGACCCCAGCAACATCACCATCATGGGCCAGTCCGCCGGCGCCAAGAGCGTGCTGGCGTTCTTCACCTCGCCGCTCATCCGGGAGAAGAACCCCTTCCGCCGCGGCGTGGCCATGAGCTCGTACGTCATCCAGGAGAAGTCCGTGGCGGACGCGAAGCTCTCAGGCGTGGCCTTCGCCCACCACCAGGGCGTCCCCTGGCAGCAGGCCACCATGGAGAAGCTGCGCAAGCTGGACCCGGAGAAGTTCTGGACGCTCCCCTCGGACAGCGTCAACGCGCCCAGCCCCATCTACGGGGACTCGGTGCTCCCCCAGACGATTCGCGAGAGCTTCGAGATGGGCTCGCAGCTCAAGCTGCCGCTCATCCTCGGCAGCACGAGCGATGACTCGAGCGTGGTGTCCTCGTTCGGCATCGACCCGGCCACCATCATCGACAAGCTGGGGGACCTCGGTGGCCTGATTCGCCAGCTCTACCCCGACGTGAGCGACGACCGGGAGATTGGCCGGCGGATGTGCCGCGACTTCGTCTTCTCCGTGACGCCGCGCCACCTGGCGACCTTCCACTCCCACCACGGCGCCCACGCCTGGCGCTACTACTTCGAGTACCGCGCGAAGATGCTCGCGCCCCGGCAGCCCCTGGGCGTGCCCCACGGCGGAGACGTCTCCTACTTCCTGGAGACGGCCGACCACGTCCCGCCGACGGGAGACCTCTTCCAGGACGAGGACCGGAAGTTCACCAGCCACCTGGTGGAGTCCCTCGTCCAGTTCCTGCGCACCGGCACGCCCGGGCCCGTGGGCGGCGTCGCCTGGACCGAGCACACGGCGGAGAGCGACAAGCTCTTGAGGTTGGATACCACCGTCAGGATGGTGGACGACTTCGAGGGGCCCATCCTGGACCTGGCCCAGCTCGTCATGCCGCTTATCGACTCCTTCGCCAAGCCGCCGCCGCCCGCGCTGCCGAAGAAGACCTCGTCCTCGTCGACGTCGACGTCGGCCGCGAAGGGCAAGCAGAGACCGCAGGCCACTCCGTAGAGGGGCCCGCGGAGACGGGCCGACTCAGCGGCCCGTCTTGATGCCCAGGTTCCCACCCTGCTGGGAACCTCCGGGGCGCTTGGTGCTGGTGGTGCCAGGGGACTTGCCGCCCTGGCGCCGCAGCTCCAGGTGCAGCTCGCTGTCGGCGGCGGAGACCTCGCGCGTCACCGGCTCGTAGCCCGCGAGCGTCAGCGTCACCGCGACGATGGGCGCGCCCTGCTCCAGCGACAGCGTCGTGGGCGTCAAGCCGCGCGCCTCGCCAGCGACGCTCACCGCCGCGCCCGCGGGCTCGGTGGTGACGAGCACCTCCGTCATCTTCACCGGCTCCGGCGTGGGCTTGTCGGGCTGTGCTGGAGGCGGCTCGCGCTCCACATGGACCGGCTGCGTCGTCGTCGTCACCGGCTGCGTCGTCGCGTCCGCCGGTCCGCGCAGGAAGGCGACGGCCGTGCCCGCCAGCAGCAGCCCCACCCCCGCCGCGACGACGGGCAGCCACGGAATGTGGCGCGTCTTCTCGCTGGGCGCGCGGTCCATGGGCGAGGTGCCGCGCGTGCGGTCCTGCACCACGGCCCCGACGGGCGCGGCCGCCGCCTGCTGCCGCGAGCGCGTCCCCGGCGTCACGTTGCGAGGGTGCTGCCGCGACGCGGACGTGCGCCCGGCCGGGCCCCCCACGCCGCTGAGCGACGAGTTGGAGCGCGAGTCCAGGTCCGCGTCCTCGGCGAGCTGGTCCAGCTTCGCCGGGTCCGTCTCCGTGGAGATGCGGTCCGCGTACAGCTCCCGCAGGTACGCCGACAGGTGCGCGCTGCTGGAGGGCAGCCGCAGGTTGAGCGTGTAGTCCTCCAGCGCGAGCCGGAAGGCGCCGCAGTCCGGGTAGCGCTCGTCCGGCGTGGGCGCCAGCGCCTTGAGCACCACCTCGTCCAACCCCGGCGGCAGCTTGGGGTTCAACTGCGAGGGGCGCGGCACCTGGCAGTCCTTCACCAGCCGCAGCGTCATCAAGTCCGAGTCGCCCTTGAAGAGCCGCTTGCCCGTCAGCATCTCCCACATGACGACGCCCAGCGCGAACAAGTCGCTGCGCGCGTCGATGGCCAGGCCGCTGGCCTGCTCGGGGGACATGTAGGGGTATTTGCCCTTGAGGACACCCGTCGCCGTGTTGGCGCTGCTGGTGGCCGCCTTGGCGACACCGAAGTCGATGACCTTCACGCCGCCGTCGAAGCCCACCAGGATGTTCTGCGGTGACACGTCGCGGTGCACCAGCCGCATGGGCCGGCCCTGAACGTCCCGCGCCTGATGCGCGTAGTGAAGACCCGCCGCGGCATCCGCGATGACGCGCAGAATCAATCCCACCGACATCGGCTTGTTCTGCGCGCGGGAGAACTTCTCCAGTCGACGCACGTCGTCGCCCTGGACGTACTCCATCGCCAGGCAGTGCCGTCCCTCTATCTGGGACAGGTCGAGAATGGTGATGAGGTTGGGGTGGGTGAGTCGGGCCACCAGCCCGGCCTCATCCAGGAACATGGAGAGGAACTCATCATCCTCCGCGAGGTGCGGGAGGATGAGTTTGAGGACCACCAGCCGCTCGAAGCCCGTTCCATGCTCACGGGCCAGAAACACCTGTCCCATGCCTCCCGAGGCAATCTTCCGCAGCAACTCGTACTTACCGAATGGCACCGCCATGATGTGGTCGGGAGAATATCTCCCTTTCTCACCGTGCGGGAAATGAGCAGTCGGGTGTCACCCCATGGTGACATGGGGACATGAAGGTCTGGGTAGGTCTCATGCCTTCATCCTGTAGCCGGAGCGGAGCACGAAGTACACGACAAGGGTTGCCACCACGGCGACACCCGCGAGGATTCCGCCGCCGAACAGGGGCGAGTAGATGCTGCGACCGAGCATCCCGTACCGCAGCCCCTCCACCATGTAGACCATGGGGTTGAAGAGGCTGACGGTGTTCCAGGGCGAGGGCAGCTCGCGCACGGAATAGAAGACGCCGCCCAGGAAGGTGAGCGGCAGCATGACGAAGGTGGGGAAGAAGTTGATCTGCTCGAACTTCTCCGCCCACACGGCGGCAAGCATGCCCAGCATGCTGAAGACGTAGGAGGCGATGAGCAGGAAGTACAGGGCCACCCACGCGTGCTCCAGGCTGAAGCCGGCGAAGGCGCCCGCCACGGCCCACGTCAGGCCGCCGACGACGAGGCCGCGCACCATGGCGCCGCCGATGAAGCCCGCCATCAGCTCGCCGGGCCCCAGGGGCGCCACCAGCAGGTCCACCACCGTGCCCTGAATCTTGGTGATGAACAGCGAGGAGGAGCTGTTGAGGAACGCGTTGTTGGCGATGCCCAGGAACACGAGGCCCGGCACGATGAAGTGCAGGTACGGCGAGCCCTCCACCTCGTGCACGCGGCCGGAGATGCTGTAGCCGAAGACGATGAAATACAGCGTGGTGCTGATGAGCGGTGAGAGGACGGTCTGCCCCGGCACTCGCATGAAGCGCCGGACCTCCTTCACGAACAGCGTCTGCATCCCGAGGACGTTCATGGTGGTGTCTCTGCGTGGCGCGTGTCGCCTTCGCGGACCCATATGACGGGCCTCGCGGTGGGGGGCGGGGGCGCGGAAAGGAGGAAGGAAGGTCAGGCGGCCTGGGGCGTGGGGCGGCCCCGGAGGACCTCGATGAGGACGTCTTCGAGGCGGGAGCGGCGCGTCTCCACGTCGGCGATGGGCTGCCCCTCCGCGTACAGCACGCGCAGCAATTCGCCCGCGGGGGCCGCGCCCTCGCGCTCCACGTAGGTGAGCGAGCGGCCGTCCTCGGACAGGCGCGGGGCGAAGCGCAGCGTGGCCTCCGACAGCGTCGTCTGGGGCTCCTGGAAGGTGACGACGACGCGCTTCTCGCCGAAGCGGCGCAGCAGCGTGGTTTTGTCCTCCACCATCAGCAGGCGGCCCTCGTTGATGATGCCCACCCGGTCCGCCAGCTCCTCGGCCTCCTCCAGATAGTGGGTGGTGAGGAGGATGGTGGTGCCCTCCGAGGCCAGCTTGCGCACGTACGTCCAGAGGTCCCGGCGCAGCTCCACGTCCACGCCCGCGGTGGGCTCGTCCAGGAAGACGAGCTTGGGCTTGTGCACCAGCGCCTTGGCGATGAGCAGCCGGCGCTTCATGCCGCCGGAGAGCGCGCGCGTGAGCGAGTCCTTCTTCGTGTACAGGTTGAGGGCCTTGAGCACCTCGTCGACGCGGGCCTCGTCCTGGCGCTGGCCGTAGAAGCCCAACTGGATGCGCAAGGACTCCGCGACGGTGAAGAACGGGTCGAAGTTGATTTCCTGCGGCACCAGGCCCAGTTGGTAGCGCGGGCCCACGGCGTCCTGGTCCAAATCCTTGCCGAAGACGCGGATGGTGCCGGCCGTCTTGCGCACCAGGCCACACACACTGCCAATCATCGTCGTCTTGCCCGCGCCGTTGGGCCCCAGCAGCGCGAAGATTTCGCCCGGCTGGATGGTGAGGTTCATCTGCTGCAACGCGGTGAAGTCACCGTAGCGCTTGGTGAGCCCCGTGAGCTCGAGGGCGGGAGTAGGCGTCGACATGGCGCGCTTCTCCTAACACCTCGGCCTTCCGCCGTCAGAACTCCCGCACCCCGCCTGGACACCGTCCCCGGCGGGTCGCGTCGACCCATACGCTCCGTGGCGGCTCGCGTCACGAAATAGTGGTTTTCCATTATGTTCAAGGTTTGACACGGTTGAGGCTCCACGCCGGCCCGGAGGCGAGGAGGCGCGGGAGTCCCCCGAGGGACGCGGCGCCTGACGCCCGGGAGTCATTCAACAGAAGCGGGGGTACTTCATGCCAGGTCTGAAGCGCGCACGTGCGCGGATGGTCTTCACTTTGAGTGTAATCGTCGTCGCGGTGGCGTGCAGTCGGGAGCCGGCCGTGCCGGGTGGCGCGGACACGACACGCGTGGTGGCGCAGGCCTGTCTCTTATAAACATCT
>NZ_JABXEM010000307.1:0-12598 GCF_013372595.1 Myxococcus sp. AM011 | reverse complement strand
CGTCGGCAGCGTCAGATGTGTATAGGGGACAGGTGGGGGGCGGTGGCTGGCGTGGGCGTTGAGTCCGTGTCGTCGACGATGGACCTGCGAGCTCGCCTGGAGGGGCGCATGCAGCGCGGAGGCTTTCGCCAGGGCACCTTTGGACCCGACTACGAGCTCGCACGCTTTCAGGTGGCCGGCCCGGTCTCCGTGCCGCTGGCGGACGTGCCCTTCCCGAAAGGGTACTCGGCCTATGGCGAGGTGATTCTGAGTTGGGACGCGGAGCGCCTGCGCACCCCGGGCAATCGCCACCTGCGCCTGACGATGGGCGCGGAGGTCTTCAACTGGGGCCGCGTGGACGTGGACGGCCGGCTGGAGGTGCAGGTCTTCCACCGAGACGTCACGGTGGCAGTCGCTGGGCTGGCGGTGGGCATCGGCGAGCCGAGGGGGCGCTACCTCGTTTCGGGAGAGGCACGTTGGCGCTTCCTCGGAGGGAAGCTGTACGCGGTCGGGCAAGGCGGCACGTTGCTGCTCCCGACGGCGGAGGGGACGCTTCGGCCTGGCGCCTTCGTCGCCGTGGGCCTGGGGATGGACAATGTGCGCTGAGCGTCTGGTGCGTGCGCGCCTGAGCCTGCTGCTGGCGGTGGTGGTCAGCGCGGGCTGTGCCTCATCTCCCACTCGTCCTGGCCATGGGGGCACGTTGGCCTTCAGGCCCTTCGCTGCTTCCGCCCAGGGGGTGAGGAGCGCGGTGGGCGGTGTGGCGGGAGAGACAGGCTCCGCTTCCGAGGCAGAGGGAGATGAGGAGCCGCTGCTCCGTCGACGAGAGCCCGTCGCCGATGACGGCGAGCATGGGGAAGGGCAGAGCCCGAGAGTGTCAGGGGGGCGTGGGCATGTCGCTTGTGGTGGCAAGGCCTTGCCCTCGGGCTGGCCCCACCTGGACTCCAGCCGTGAGGTGCTGGCGCCATTCCTGGCGTGTGCCTCGCCCGCGGAGTTCGTGGCCATGCAACACGGCGTGGACATGGCCGCGCTGGTGGAGTCCCTCACGGACTGGGACTCCGTCCGCCTGGGCGCCCTCGGTCCGCTGGATGCACGAGCCTCGGAAGTCCTCGGGCGCAAGCGCGCGGCCTTCCTTGTCACGGCCACTGAGAAGTACGGCGTGCCGCACGCCGAGGTGCTCGCGCTCTTCGTCCTTCACTCCGCCTTCGACGATGAACTGCGTGAGTTGGTGCAACTACTGGCGCGCGACAAGCAGGTGGCGGAGACGCTGGGCGCCATGGCCGCTGTTCGCGAGGAGCTGAAGCGGCGGGGCCTGGTGCTGGAAGGTTTCCCGGAGCGGGGAGAGCAGGGCCGCGACGTGCTGCGCGGGCTGGGACGCGCGGGCCGGGACATGCTCTCCAGCACCTTGGTGAGCGGTGAGGCCCGGTACACGGAGCTCATGGCGCTGCGTGGGCAACTGCCACCGCCCTACCAGGCCGCCCTCGACGAAGTGCACAAGGCGTTGATGGAGCGGCACTACTCGCCGGGAAGCGTCTCGGCGGGGGTCTTCGACCACCTCACCTTCGGCGTGCCGGTGGGCTTCTACCACCTGGTGGTGGGGACGGGGCACGGGGCGTCCTCGCTGGCGCAGGGCAGGTACGAACAGGCCACGCGCGAACTGGCGCCGGCCGCGCTGGCAGTGGCGGTGTACGCCGGGGGCAAGGGCGCACGGGCCCTGGTAGAGGCGCGCGGAGGGCCACGGCGGCTCCAGATGCCGGCGCTCGACGTGGGCGGGATGAAGGCGCTGATGGCGCGCCTGGAAGAGCAACTGGGCATCAACGCCGCGCGCGAGCTGCTGCGCTACCTCCAGGCGAGCCGCGAGGGCGCGCTGGTGGCCGCCGAGTGGGGCGAGGCGGGGCTGCTGGCGTTGTACGAGGCGCGCGGAAACCCCGCGAAGGCGCAGGCGATGCTGGCGGAGGCCAGCCGCGAGTCCCCCAGCGCGGCATCGACGAGAGGTGTTGCCAGTCGCGAGTCCGCCCGTCCCGCGGCCACGAAGGGCGCGGCGGAGAAGCGGGCTGGCGGCGCGGACCTCTTCGCGCGCAACGCAGAGGTGTCCGCCACGGAGGCAGCGAAGGCCAAGCTGTTCCAGGCGGAGCTGGAGTCCTCGGGTCCACGGCTCCCGAAGGATGTGAAGCTGCTGAAGAAGCTGGCGTCCCAGCTGAATGAACCGCCGCCAGGAGTCGAGACGGGAGCCGCGCTCTGGCGGGAGTACGTGGCCTACCGCAAGAGACGGCTGAAGGAGATTCGAGATGGTGAAGCCGTCAAGGGCCCCCTCAAGTGGGAGGGCTACGAAGGGATGCGCGCCTACTATGCTCGGGGCATGGCCTTCGAGAATGCCATGGTCGCCATCCTGGAGGCGGACGCCGCGTTGCCCCGCGCACAGCGGCGCTGGCTTGGGGACTTCGAACAGCCTCGCATCGAGACGCACGTGGGCGTGTCGAAGGTGGACTTTCGCTACGTCGACGTCCTCGTCATCGAGGAGCGCCCCCCACCGGGTCAGCCACCTCGGGTGGAGACGTTCAGCTTCAAGAGTCGTAACCTCGCCGCTCTGGACCGCAATGCGCTGGCGGTGCAGTTGAATACGGACGCCAGTAACGCAATGGCGTTCTACGGAGGAACGTTGAAGATTCTTCGGGCTGGCATGAGACAGCAGGCGGATGTTCGAAGGGTACGCCTCGTCTATGAGGGTAAGGATCTTCTGCCTGAAGGACGATTCGCGTTGGACAACGCGGCAGATGCGGCGCAGCGCAATATCAAGGGCGTGGAGGTGCTGTTTCAATGAAAGTGCTGACGCTGCGTGACCTGAGCAGGGTGGATGGTCTGCACTTCTCCTTTGCTGGAGCCTACGACCCGAGGAACGGGTTGAAGCGCGAAGTGGCTCCCTTCCTTGATGCTCTTGAAGAGAGCGCCAACGGGTGGATGCCGACTTTCGTCAAGTCGAGTCGCACTCGGAAATACTCCCGAGATGCGGTGTGGCGCGCGATGGAGGAGCGCCGCACTGAATACGGAACGATCATCGGGCTTGTCCGTTCGGAGAATCCCAGCGTGTCGCTGGTGCTCAATCTCGGGCCGGAGGACGAACAGGCCATGTTGTGGGTCAGCATCAGTGTGCAGCCACTCTCAGTCTTCGCTGACGTGGAGACCTGTCGTGGTTTTGTGGCAGCGGCCCGTGCTTGGACCTCCCTGTATCCTTCGGATTATGCCGCAGCACACAGCCTTGCCGACCTGAGCCTCGCGGGCGCTCCTTCCTTCGGTCGTGACGATGCGACACGGCGGCGGGACGGGTTCGACAAGATTTATGAGCTGTGCTGGCTGAACGTCTTCGGCCCCAAGCTCGTAGAAAGCGTAGGTCGTGAGCGGATGCTCTCGACGCCTGCGCACCTCGTGGAGGAACTCCCCAATGGCGCCGTCCTGTTGGTGCTGCGCCCCACTGCCGCTGACTTCGATAGTGACGAGGCGCGTGTCGCGCAGGCCCGCGCCCATGTCCACCTGAGGCCGGACCTCGACTTCGACACAGTGCTGCGCACGCTGAGGGAGCGCAGCGCCGCACTCGTCCCCGTCGAGCCGCGCTTCCACCCTGACGTGGCGCCGCTCTTGAATCGGCTTCCGGACGAGTTCGGTATCAGCGAGCGGCAACAGAAGATCGCCGAACTCAACGCCTTCCGGCCACCCGAGCCGGAGGAGTGGCTCCCTGCCGCCCTTCCATCGGACGTGGAGAATCCGGAGCGCGTCCTCACTTCCTATGGAGACCTGTCCGAGGGCCTCGTGGCAGCGCTGCACACCAAGCTGCCCTCCATCATGGATGAAACGCCTGAGTCCCTCACGGACCTGGACTTCTACTTCTGGAGGGAGAACTTCCCAGAGCGGTACACGCGCGAACTCATCGACAGTCACACCGCTCCGGCGTTAGGGGCCTACCTGGGAGACGTGTTGGTGCGACGGTTGGGCGGGACGTGGGTGCTGCGCAAGAAGAGGGAGGAGTCCCAGGTGCGGGTGGGCAAGCGCGTCTGGCTGCCGTTCCTCCGCGCCCGCCGGCACATGCAGTCCCGCCAGTCGCTACTCGACTACTCGCTCACCCAGTTCTTCCGTGAGGCAGAGCGGTACCGGGGCTGATCTGGCACTGCCACTCCTCGCCGGGTCGAGCAGGAATCACGCGTCGGAGTGACGCGCTGCCTCGGCCGCGGCCTTGCGCAACAGCTCCCCCGTCGCCGCGTCCGCCGGGAAGAACGACTCAATCGCCAACTCCGCCAGGGTGATGTCCACCGGCGTGCCGAACACTGTCGTCGTGCCGATGAAGGACAGGACACCTCTCGGTGTCTGGATTCGCAGCGGCACCACCACGCCCGCGTAGTCCGGCTCCGCCGAACTGCTCGGAGCCCCCATCGCGCGCAGCTCGTCGAGCAGCGCCATCAGCGTCACGTCCGCCGTGCTCGACACCTGTCGCTGCAGCCGCGTCAGCACGTGCGCGCGCCACTGCTCCAGGTTGAGGATGCGCCGGCCTAAGCCCTCTGGATGCAGGCTCAGCCGCAGCACGTTGATGGGAGGCTGGAGCAGCTCCACGGGCACACCCTCCAACAACACGCCCACCGCGCGGTTGGCCGTGACGAGCTGCCAGTGCCGGTCCACCGCGAGCGCGGGATAGGGCTCGTGTCCGGAGAGCACCAGCTCCACCGCCTCGCGCGCCGCGCCCATCCTCGGCCCATCCAGCTCGTTCTCCGAATAGACCGGTGCGAAGCCCGCGGCCACCAGCAACGCGTTGCGCTCGCGCAGCGGCACGTCCAGCTCCTCGGCCAGATGCAGCAGCATGTCCCGGCTCGGAGTGGAGCGCCCCGTCTCCAGGAAGCTCACGTGCCTCGCCGACACGTCCGCGCGGCATGCCAAATCGAGCTGACTCAAGCTGCGGCGCTGACGCCACTCCCGCAGCAACTCTCCCACCGGACGGCTCGGCATCATCATGCCCCTGACACTAGGAACGCGGGGGAAGCGCTCCAATTACCTCGCACGTAATCGACTTCAAATCCCCCGGCGCGCAATTTGTGTCTCACACGGCGGCCGGATTCTCCGGCGCCGCTCTCCCAAGGACACCTCCATGAGCGCCATTCCCGCTTCCCGCACCCTGCTGGGCCACGTCCTGCTCGCCGACGGTCTCATCAGCGGCGCCACCGGGGCCCTGATGTTCTTCGCCGCGGGGCCCTTGAGTGACTTCCTGGGCCTGCACGTCACGCTGCTGCGCTCGGCGGGCTTCAGCCTGCTGCCCTTCGCCGCGCTGCTCGTCTTCCTGGCCATGCGCCCGCTCGTTCACCGGGCACTCGTCTGGGCCGTCATCGTCGCCAACGTGCTGTGGACGGTGGACAGCTTCGTCCTGCTCGCCTCGGGCTGGGTGCAGCCCACCCTCTGGGGACAGGCCTTCACCCTGGTGCAGGCCCTCGCCGTCGCGGGCTTCACCTGCCTGGAGCTGATGGCCGTCAAGCAGGCCCGCGTGGTGCCCGCCTGAAGCGCTTCACACAACACCCGCGCCTGGAAGCGGCGCGGCGCTCGACGACTCAGAGCGCCTTGCGGACCGCTTCCAGCGCGGCGTCGTAGTCCGGCTCGTGCATCATCTCCGGGACGATTTCCCGGAACACGACGCGGCCGTCCCGACCCACCACGAAGGTGCTGCGCGCCAGCAGGCCCAGCTCCTTCATGAACAGGCCGTACTTCCGCGCGAACTCGCGGTTCTTGTAGTCCGACAGCACCGCGACGTTGTTGATGCCCTCGGCCGCGCTGAAGCGGTTGAGGGCGAAGGGCAAATCGAGGCTCAGGTACCAGACCTTCACGTCCGGCCCCATGTCCGTCGCCTGCTTGTTGAACATGCGCAGTTGGATGGCGCAGACCTTGGTGTCCACGCTGGGCGCCACGCTCAACACCACCACCTGCCCCTTCAGCTCCGACAGCTGGTGGGACTCGAAGAACCCCTTGAACACGGTGAAGTCAGGCGCGACGTCGCCCACCTGCACCTGTCCATCCCCTTCCAGCGTCACCGGCTGTCCCCGGTAGGTGACCTGGTTCTTGAACTCGGCCATGAATCCGCGCTCCTCTCATCACGCGGCCAGCAACGCCGCACCAATGAGGCCGCTGTCGTCACCGAGCTCCGCGTCGGCGATGAGCAACCCCTCGCGGGACGTCTGGGACGCCCACGCCCGCACACCCTCCAGCACCCGGCGCCGCATGCCGGGGCAGTGGTTCAACACCCCACCGCCCAGGATGAGTCGCGCCGGGTTCAACACCGTCACCTGGTTGGCCACCGCCAGCGCCAGGAACTGCGCGGCCCGCTCATACACCTCCCGAGCCGCCACGTCGCCTGCTTCCGCCGCCTGCTCCAGCGTCACCGGCGTCAGCTTCGAGGCGTCATTCCCCACCAGCTCCGCCAGTGCGGGCGAGCTCCCGGCCGCCAGCAGCTCGCGCGACTGCGCGATGAGGTTGTGCCCGCCGGTATACGCCTCCAGGCACCCCTGCTCGCCACAGCCGCAGCGCCGGCCGCCCGGCACCACCTTGATGTGGCCCAGCTCTCCCGCCACGCCGCCCGCGCCATCCAGCAGGTGTCCACCGGCGATGATGGCGCTGCCCACGCCCGAGCCCACGAAGACCACCAGCAAATCCTGGGCGCCACGCCCCGCGCCCGCGTGCAGCTCACCCCAGGCGGCGGCGGACAAATCATTCACCACCTTCACCTTCTGCCCCAGCCGGTCCGTGAGCAGTTGGCCCAGCGGCACGTTGCGCCAGCCCAGGTTGGGGGCGACCGACAGCACGCCGGAGTCCTTGTGAATCTGCGCCGCCGCGCCGACTCCACAGCCGCCCACCACGACACCCGCGGACTTCACCGCCTCGGACGCCGCTCGGGCAATCGTCTCCACCACTCCGGACGGGCTGCGCTCCTCCAGAGCCACCTTGGCCGATGCGAGCACCTTCCCCGCCGCGTCCACCACCGCGGCGCGGGCAAACGTTCCACCCAGGTCGATTCCAAGCGTCGCCATGGCGGTGTCCTTTCTCAGCCCTTCACGCGGCCGAACAGCTCGGTGACCAGCGCTTCGACTTCCTTCTTCTTCGCCTCGTCCTTCAGCGTGCCCTCGGGCGTGAAGGCCTCCGCCGCCTTCGCCAGGTGCACCTGGTTGGGCAGCACCAGCGCGCCCACCGACGACATCACCTGACGCAGGTGGGGCTGCATGCGCGACGTGCCGAAGTTGCCGGGGCTGGCGCCCATGATGGCCGCCCACTTGCCCTGGAACAGCCGGCCCGGCGCGCGCGACGCCCAGTCGATGGCGTTCTTCAGGCCACCGGGAATGGACGAGTTGTACTCGGGGCTCGAGAAGAGGAAGCCCTGGGCCTTGCCCACCCGCTCGCGCAGCGCGACGACGGGCGCGGGAAGCCCCTGGGCCTCCACGTCACCGTCATAGAGGGGGATGCCGAGCGACTTGAGGTCCACGACATCGACCTCGGCCCCCAGCGCGCGGGCCTTCTCGACGCCCACCGCCAGGAGCAGCTGGTTGAACCCACCGTTACGGAGACTTCCACTGATGGCGAGGATGCGAGGCGACGACATGCTCACCCACCCACTTCCTTCTGCACGCGGGCCACGGTGCCCTCGATGAGCTCCTGGATCTCCTTGAGGCGCTCTTGCGTGTTGGCCTCGAAGCGGAGGACGAGGATGGGCTGCGTGTTGGAGGCGCGGATGAGGCCCCAGCCGTCGGGGAACGTCACGCGCACGCCGTCCACGTCGATGATGTCGTGGCCCGCCGCGCGCAGCGTCTCCGTGGCGCGCTTGACCATCTCGAACTTCTTCTCTTCCTTCGTGTCGAAGCGCAGCTCGGGGCTGGCGAACGTCTTGGGCACGTCGGAGAGCAGCTCGGACAGCTTCTGCTTCTCGTGGGTGAGAATCTCCAGCAGGCGCGCGGACGAGTACACCGCGTCGTCGAAGCCGAAGTATCGGTTCTTGAAGAAGATGTGGCCGCTCATCTCTCCGGCCAGCTCCGCGTGCTCCTCCTTCATCTTCGCCTTGATGAGGGAGTGGCCCGCCTTCCACATGATGGGCCTGCCGCCGCGCTTCGCGATGTCGTCGTACAGCGTGTAGCTGCACTTCACCTCGCCGACGATGGCCGCGCCCGGGCTGTCCTTCAGCACGTAGCGGCTGAAGAGGACCATGATCTGGTCACCCCAGAGGATGTTGCCCTGGTCGTCGATGACGCCGATGCGGTCGCTGTCGCCGTCGTAGGCGATGCCCACCTCCGCCTTCTCGCGCTTCACCGCGGCGATGAGGTCCTGGAGGTTCTCCACCACCGTCGGGTCCGGGTGGTGGTTGGGGAACGTCGCGTCCATCTCACAGAACAGGGGCACCACCTCGAAGCCCATGCTCTCGAACAGCGGCACGGCGATGGCGCCGCCGGTGCCGTTGCCCGCGTCGATGACGATCTTCATCCCCTTGCGGCCCACCTTCACCGTCTGCTTCACGAAGTGGTTGTACGGGGTGATGATGTCGAACGGGGTGACGGTGCCGGGCGTGGCGGAGACTTCGAAGTCAGCGGCCTCGATGAGCTTTCGCAGCGCCTGGATTTCGTGGCTGTGGAAGGTCGTCTTCCCCGCGCCCACCTTGAAGCCGTTGTACTCCGGCGGGTTGTGGCTGCCGGTAATCATGGCCAGGCCATCCACCGGCAGGGTGTTGGCGGCGAAGTAGACCAGCGGCGTGGGGACGACGCCCACGTCGAAGACGTTGAGGCCGGTGGACGTGAGGCCCGCGCAGAGCGAGTCGCGGAAGCGGGTGGAGGACTCGCGGCAGTCGCGGCCCACGGCGATGAAGCGGCCGCCCTTGCGCCGGATGATGGTGCCCAGGCCCTTGCCCAAGAGCTCCACCACTTCGGCGGTGAGGTCCTTATCGACCAGACCTCGGATGTCGTACTCGCGGAAGATATGCGCGTTCATGAAGGTGTCCCCGCCCTCGCGAAACCGGAGGGCATGACAGAGGGCGGCGGACTCTACACGAGCGCCAGGATTCCCGGCACCCGCCGACACAGGCGCGCAACCTGCTGAACTGAGGCCCTTCGGGGACCCTTCACAAGTCCCTGGGGTGCCAATCAACCCCCGGCCATGCCCGACTGTCGGGCAGGCGGCGGTCCGTGCTCCAGGGCCCCCAGCCCTCCCGGGACGCGGAGGGTGTCACGGGGGAGTCACTCAGTGCGTGGTGACAGCCTCCAGGCCCCGGGACTCGAGGCTCCGGGTGACGGCGCCCTGGCGCACCCGCCCGCGCAGCTCCTGGGAGTGGCGCAGCCAGGAGGCGTTGAGCGGATCCAACGACAGGGCCTCCATGTAGCGCTCCAGCGCGGCGTCCAGCGAGCCTCGGGCCTCCAGCGCGTGCCCTTGAGTGAAGAGGGCCCGGGCCCGCGACTCGGCCAGGGGACGCGCGGCGAGGAAGGCCCGGCGCAGCACCTCCGCCTGCGTCTCCGTCAGGCCCGCGTCCAGGCAGCGCGCCACCCCCGCGAGGTTGCCTCGCGTCGCATCGAAGCCGGCGCGCGACACGGGCTCGCCCAGCACGCGTCCGGCCGCCTCCACGCGGCGCAGGAGCGACTCCAGCGCCTGACGCTGGCCCAGCGGCAGCGCGCGCTGACGGAACAGGTTCAGCCGGCGCAGCGCGGCGCTCGCGCGGCGGCGCACCTGCTCGAAGTCCTCGTGCGGCAGCGCGCCCAGCAGGGCATACGGGTCCTTCGCCACGGCGGCCGCGCGAGACAGGAGCCGCGCCAGCTCCGCGTCCGGCACGGGCTCCGCGTCCAGCGCCCCCCGCGTCACGCCCACGCCCAGCGCGCGGCCCAGGAGCTCCCGCGCCGCCTCGCCCGCGAACTGGACATAGAGGCCCGACGCCCCGCCCCACGCCCGCGCCTCGTCGCGCGTCACGTGGCGGACCACGTCGCAGTCGCACGCCACCTTGCGGCCTCCCAGTGACAGCTCCACCGGGAGCTGCGAGGCCAGCTCCGGCAGCGGCCCCGACCACGTCGCGAAGAAACCGTCCACCGTCACGTCGCCCACGCGCACGGACACCAGCTCCGTGTCCGTCGCCAACCCCAGCCGCACGCCCAGCCCTCGCGGCGACTCCATGCTCGGCGGCTTCACCTCCGTCGGCGCGGCGTTGCCATGGGCCGCGTCGCGCAGCGCCACATGCAGCGGCGTGGCGCCATCCTCGGGGAGGATGTGCCCGAAGATGGAGACGCCGCCCTTCGACGTGCGCGTGCGCGACGGAAAAGAGGGCTCCAGCCGACCGATGCCCTGGCTCTCCAGCAGCGCCTCGCGGAAGGAGCGCGCGTCCGGGAAGCGCTCTCCGGGACGCTGGGCCAGCGCGCGCAGCAACACCGTGGAGAGCGCGGGAGGCACGCGCGGATTGAGCACGTGCGGCTCCGTGGGAGAAATCCCGCCCACGCGGCCGAAGCCGAAGGGCAGCCTTCCAGTGGCCAGCAGGTAGCCCACCACGCCCAGGGCATACAGGTCCGTGCGCCCATCCACCGCGTCCCCCGCCCACTGCTCGGGCGCGAGGAAGGCGGGCGAGCCCACCACCATGCCGCACGCGCGCTCCTCCGGAGAGAGGCTGGCGGAGAGCACCGCCTGCGTGCCGAAGTCGAGCACCTTCACCTGCCGCTCACCGCGCGAGTCCCACGTCAGGATGAGGCTGTCCGCGGACAAGTCACCGTGCACCAGCCCTCGCGAGTGCGCGGTCTCCAGCGCGCACAGCGCCTGGGCCAGCAGCAGCACCACCTCCGCCGAGGCCAGCGGCATGGGCAGTCGCGAGAAGGGCTCGCCCTCCGCGTACTCCATCAACATGCAGGGCAGGCCACCGGGCCCCCGGCGCACGTCGAGCACGCGGGCCACGTGGCGGTGCTTCAGCGTGCGCAGCGCCCGGCCTTCCGCCTGGAAGCGCGCGCGAACGATGGGCTGGGCGGCCAGGTGCGGGTGCAGCACCTTCACCGCGAAGCGGTGGCCCGTGGGCTGGTGCTCGGCCAGGTACACCGTGCCGAGCGCTCCGGCTCCCAGCGACTGGCGCAGCACGAGCGGACCGTGACGCTGCCCCTCCAGCGAAGGCGCCCGGGGACAGCCCGTGCCCACCGGATGCTCCACCGCGCAGTGCCTGCATGCCATGTTCGCCCACCGCCCCTGCCGCCCCGGAATGGGGCGGGCGGCGACGACACTGCAACCCCCGTGCACCCCCGGCTTCGTCACCCACCGGACAGGACAACCTCCCGACGGGACGAGAACCCGGGGAAACCCGTTACCCACGAAGCGGAAGTTCTTTCAGCCCCCGGGTCGGAAGTTTCTCCAGCGCACACTGGGCGCCTGCGCCTACAGATACTTCTGAAGCTTGCGGGCCTTGAGCGCCTCCACGACCTTGCGCACGTCCTGGCTCTTCTCGCGGGGGACCACCAGCACCGCGTCACCGGAGTCCACCACCACGACATCCGTGAGGCCGACGACGGCCAGGGGGCGCTTGTCCGCGAGCACCACGCAGCCCTTGCAGTCCACCACCACCGCCGAGGCGCCGGAGATGACGTTGCCGTTCTCGTCCGCCGGGCGGACCTCCGGAATCGCCGCGAAGGAGCCCACGTCGGACCAGCCGAAGTCCCCGGGCAGCACCGCGATGTTGGAGGCCTTCTCCATGACGCCGTAATCGATGGAGATGGAGGGCAGCTTCGGGAAGACCTTCTTCAGCACCGAACCGAACGTGCGCTTGCCCGCCACCTTGCTCAGCGCGGACAGGCCCTTCTTCATCTCCGGCATGTGCTGCTCGAAGGCGGCCAGGATGACGTCCGCGCGGAAGACGAAGATGCCGCCGTTCCACAGGTACTCGCCCGAGGAGACATAGGCCTTCGCCGTCGCGACGTCGGGCTTCTCCTTGAACGCCTTCACGCCCCGGCCACCGCCCGTGAGCGCGTCACCCACCTGGATGTAGCCGTAGCCCGTCTCAGGTCGGTTGGGCTGGATGCCCAGGGTGACGATGTGCCCGCCTTCCGCGATGCGGGCCGCCTCCTCCAGCGTGCGCTTGAAGCCGGCC
Organism: Myxococcus sp. AM011; assembly: GCF_013372595.1. Taxonomy (NCBI): domain Bacteria; kingdom Pseudomonadati; phylum Myxococcota; class Myxococcia; order Myxococcales; family Myxococcaceae; genus Myxococcus; species Myxococcus sp. AM011. The sequence continues at coordinate 522 of NZ_JABXEM010000307.1, read as the reverse complement.
ACGTCCGCGACGTGGTGGTCCGAGGGCAGCACCACCATGATGCCCTTCGGGTCTCTCGCGGCCACGTGCACGGCTGCCAGGGCAATGGCGGGCGCGGTGTTCCGAGCCACCGGCTCCACGAGGATGTTCGCCTTGGGCAGGCCCTTCACCAGCTTCGCCGCGGCCTTCGCGTGCAGGGGGCCGCACACGATGAAGGTGTTCTTCACCGTCGACAGGCCCTTGAGGCGGCCCGCGGTGTCGGTGATGAGCGGCAGCTTGGAGGCCAGGGGCAGGAACTGCTTGGGCCGCGCCTGACGGGACAGGGGCCAGAAGCGAGTGCCGGAGCCACCGGCCATGATGACGGGATAGAGGGCCATGCGGGGTACGACTCCTGCGAGTGCCGGCTCGTCGCCAGCGGGAGGCGCCAGGGTCTTCCCCCAGCGTGGATGGCGGCGCACCATAGCGTTTCGGCCTTTCCGGGAAAGAGGGGAGCCGCTTCCCATGAAGCCCCCGCCCAGGCCGTTGCGCCTCCCACCTTCAGAG
>NZ_JABXEM010000306.1:0-12761 GCF_013372595.1 Myxococcus sp. AM011 | reverse complement strand
TGCGATGCGCGGTGTTTCTCGTTTGGCGAGTGGCGTCGTCCTGGCGGGAGTGCTGCGGGTGCCATGTGTCCCCTCGATTTCGCTCTCGGGCCTTTGTCATGACGATGGATACGCGGATGTCGAATCAACATGAGGTTGAAGTTTCAGTCGGGGGGCGACTCAACACCCCGAAGCAGCGCCAGGACGACGCGGTGGATGTCCTCGCCGATGCCCTCTGGGAGTTGTGGCTGCGTCGACATGCGCAGCCGCAACGACAGGCGCCCGCGTGGAGCGCGGAGGAGAGCACGCATGGCTGAGCCGCGGACTCTCGACTTGTCTTCTTTTGGGGACAGAGCGTCCATGGCTCTCGCCCGAGGGCCTGCTGCCCCGGGCAAAGGAGACAACACCATGGCGAAGAAGGAGACTGCGCGGGCCGCGCGCCAGCAGTTGGCGGACGTGCCACAGCAACTGGCCGCGCTGGCCAGCATGTCGGTGCCAGAGTTGGCGGAGAAGTACCTGGAGGTGTACGGCGAGCCCACGCGCAGTCGGAACCGGGACTACCTGAAGAAGCGCTTGGCCTTCCGGATTCAGGAGCTGGCCGAAGGGAGCCTCTCCACGCGCGCCGTGACGCGCATTGCCGAACTGGGCGACAAGCTGCCCGAGCGCTGGAGGATGCGACAGGTGGAGGATGCGAAGCCCGCCGCGCCGTCTCCATCCGCTGCGGACGCACGCGCACCCGCTGCGGACGGGCGCGACGCGCGCCTGCCGCCGCCGGGCACGGTGCTGACGCGCGTGTTCAAGGGGACGACGCACCAGGTGACGGTGCGCGAGGGCGGAATCGAATACGAGGGCCAGCTTCACCGTAGCCTCTCCAGCGTGGCCAAGCTGATTACGGGCACGGCCTGGAATGGCTTCAGCTTCTTCGGACTCAAGGCCGGCAACTCGAAGGCGGTGACGTCATGAGCGGCGGCCCTGCCTTCTTCCAGACGCAGATGGGACATCGCTTCTACGAGGGGACGATGCCGCAACTCGTCCGAGAGCTGCGGCGCCTCAACGACAGCCTGGAGCGGCTGGTGGCCGTGGCGGAGCAGCTCTCCGGACCGAAGCAGTCTTCGAGCGCCGAGCCGGTGCCGCCGCCGACGCCCGGGGATTCGGAGGGGAGATGAGGAAGAGCAAAGCGACACCCACGGACGCGAAGCGCTGCGCCGTCTACACGCGCAAGTCCACGGCGGCGGGCCTAGAGATGGAGTTCAACTCGCTGGACGCCCAGCGCGAGTCTTGTGTCTCCTACGTGCAGCGCCAGCCCGGCTGGGCGTTGGTGGATGAAAGCTACGACGACGGCGGCTTCACCGGCGCCAACATGGAGCGGCCCGCCTTCCAGCGGCTGATGCAGGACGTGGACGCATGCCGGGTGGACGTGGTGGTGGTGTACAAGGTGGACCGCCTCTCCCGCAGCCTCCTCGACTTCGCGAAAGTCATGGAGCGCTTCAATGCGGCGGGCGCCTCCTTCGTTTCGGTGACGCAGAACTTCAGCACGGCGGACGCGATGGGCCGGCTGACGCTGAACATGCTGATGTCCTTCGCCGAGTTTGAGCGGGAGATGATTTCGGAACGAACGCGGGACAAGGTGGCCGCTGCGCGCCGCAAGGGGCTGTGGACGGGGGGACGCGTGCCGCTCGGCTACGACGTGAAGGACAAGCGCCTCGTGGTGAATGAGTACGAGGCGGTGGTGGTGCGGGAGGCCTTCGAGCTGTACCTCCAGCACCAGCAGGCCTCGGTGGTGTCGCGCCTCCTCAACGAGACGGGGCGCAAGACGAAGCGGTACGAGGCGCAGAGTGGTGCCACGCGCGCGGCTCGGAAGTGGACGACGCAGGATGTGCTGCGCCTCTTGAGGAGTCCCCTGTACGCGGGCTTCGTGCCGTATGGCGACGAGGCGCACCCAGGCGAGCACTCACCCATCGTGGACAGGGCCACCTTCCATCAGGTGCAGGACATCCTGGAGGGCCGCGGCCCCGGCCTCCAGTACCACGGGCGCAACCCGGACTACGTGCTGCGAGGCCTCCTGCGCTGCGGCATGTGCGGCGAGGCCATGACGCCCGGTTCCACGCGCAAGGGCACGCGCGAGTACCGCTACTACCGCTGCGTCACCCGGGACAAGCAGGGGAAGGAGGGGTGCCGGGCCTCTCCGCTTCCAGCCGCCGCCCTGGAGGACTTCGTCGTCGCCCGGCTGCGGGAAGTCTCGGTAGGTGGGGGCTTCGCGACGCAGGTGCATGCCCGCCTCACGTCGCGGCTGGAGGAGAAGCACAAGGCCCTGCGCGCGGAGCGCGCGCAGCTCCCGAAGGATTTGGCCAAGCGCGCCGGGGAGTCGAGGAAGTGGGTGGACTCCCTCTCGAAGCTGGAGGGCTCCTCCCGGCGCCTCCTGGAAGAGAAGCTGACGGCCGCTGAAGAAGAGTCCGCCGACATGAAGAAGCGGCTGGCGGAGGTGGAGCGCGCCCTGGACGCCATGGAGGGAGAGAAGCTGGAGGCGGCCTGGGTGGCCCAGGCCTTGGCGGACTTCGATGCGGTGTGGGACGCCCTGACGGCGACCAACCGGGGGCGCCTGCTGCGGGCCCTCGTCGGCCGAGTCGTGGTGGACGAGGAAACGGATCGCGTGGATGTGCACCTTGCCCATGCCGGTGAACCCGCGACGCCCGCTCGCGGGGAGGTGGCGGCGTGAGCTCGAATCCCGAGTCCCGGCCGGTGGAGGCCGGCCTCGTCAGCGCGCAGTTCCACCGCGTGCGTCGGGCGAAGGTGCGTTTCCGAGAGGGGGCGCGCCCCGCGCCGCGAGAGGCGGCGCGCCGGCCAGCGCACGTCGCGCGAATGCTGGCCCTGGCGCACCATGTGGAATCCGCCATTGAGCGGGGACTGGTGGCGAGCGCAGCGGACGTCGCCGGTCAACTCGGCTTTACCCGAGCGCGTGTGACGCACCTGCTGGACTTGCGGTTGCTGGCGCCCGACGTCCAGGAGGAGGTGCTCTTCCTCGATGCCGTGGAAGGGAAAGAGCCCCTCAGTGAGCGAGGACTCCGGGCTATTGCTCACGCGGGGACGTGGGAAGCGCAGCGCGAGCGCTGGCACGAGGTGAGGGCTTCATTCTGAGACGGGAGTCCGAATGCCCGGACTCCTTGGTGTAGCGTGAGTGCGAGAGGCTGAATTGTTGTCCGCGTTGAGCGTGCGCGGGTTGGATGCCCCGCGAGGAAAGAGAGCGAGAGCACATGCAGAACGACATGAAGAGCACCATTCAGGCCGCTGTGGCGGAAGAGGTGGGGAAGGCGATGGCCCGGCAGTTGGACCTGCTGGAGCAGATTGCTCAGTTCCTGGGCATTGCGCCTGGCTCGAATCCCGCGTCGTCAGCGCCGAAGCGCACCCCTGTGCCTCCTCCCGCGTCGAAGCGCCAGCCCGCGCCCGCCACCGGGCCCGCGCCGAAGCGCCCGTCCTCGGTGCCCGTGCGGAAGTGGGTGAAGCCGAAGCCGGAGGCCGCGCCCAAGCCCACGAGGACGAAGGCCGCGCCCCAGAATCGCCGAGGGCGCCCGCGTGCGGCGGGACGTACAGCGGTGGTTGCCACGCCCAGCTCCAGTCCCAGCCCCGCGACGTCTGTCACATACGCGGAGGGGCAGGAGGTGCGCTACAAGCAGGGGCGGGGCACCTTCTCTGCGAAGGTGACGGCCGTCGACGCGAAGGCGAAGACGGTGACGGTGGAGCGCGTCTCCGATAACAAGAAGGTGGTGCGCCCCTTCGACAAGGTGACGCCCGCCTGAGTCTAAACGACAGAGCGCGATTCTCGATCAGCCTGGAGGGTAGGCGGGCGCCAGCAGTGCGGGGAAGGGGCAGGGACTCGCTCCGTTCGGCCTTGTGTGCGCAAGAACCGGAGGAAGAAGCGAGCCCTGCCTCAGGGAGGGCAACAGCTGCGCCTGGGCTGTCGTGACCGCAGGCGGCTGATTCGCTGGGCCGAGAGGACTGGCTGCCCGCTCACCCTGCGGCGGTGCCTGGCGGTGGCCAAGGTCGCGAGTGGGCAGTCACGAGGCCAGGCGGCGCGCGAGTTGCTCTGCGCCACGTCAACGGTGATTTCCGCGGTCCGTCGTTACCAGGAGCACGGGCGCGAGGGACTGGTGGACCGGCGAGCCTTCAATGGCCCAACCAAAGTGGATGCGCGCTTCCGAGAGACATTGTGCCGGGTACTGGAGGGAACGCCGCAGCAGTCGGGCTGGCGGCGCACCACGTGGACGCGTGAATTGCTGGCACGCGAGGTGGAGCGCCGAGGCAGGGTGCGCGTGTCGGCCGCGACGATGGGACGCGCGCTGGCTTCGGTGGGCGCTCGTCGCAAGCGGCCTCGGCCCGTCGTGCGCTGCCCCTGGCCCGCGCGGCAGCGGCTTCGGCGCTTGTGGCAACTGAAGTGCCGGGCCGCGTACGCGCGGCCCGAGGAGCCCGTCTTCTACGAGGACGAGATGGACGTGCACCTGAATCCCAAAATCGGGCCCGACTGGATGCTGCCCGGGCAGCGGCGCGAGGTGGTGACGCCAGGCAACAACCAGAAGCGCTACGTCGCCGGAGCCCTGAATGCGCGCTCCGCTCAACTGACGTGGGTGAAGGGCGAGCGGAAGACAAGCGCGCTCTTCATCGACCTGGTGCGGGCGGTGGATGCGGCCCATCCGAAGGCGAAGCGTCTGCACTTCATCCTGGACAATGCCGCCACCCACTCCAGCAAGGTGACCCAGAAGGCGCTGGCCGCACTGGGCGGGCGCGTGGTGCTGCACTTCCTGCCGCCGTACTGCCCCGAAGGGAACCGGATTGAGCGCGTGTGGTGGGACGTCCACGCCAACGTCACCCGCAACCACCGCTGCAAGAAAATGGAGGCCTTGATGTTCGAGGTGGACACCTACCTGGAGGCTCGGAACGCTCAGGCCACTCCCAGCCCCGTCCTGCGCGCCGTCACCGCGCGACGCGCAGCCTGAGTCCCATCGAGATTCGCGATCGGTCGTTTAGGCCGCGAAGCGCCCTCTCCGGAGGGCGCTCCTGCGGCCAGTCGCTCGAGGGCGGCAAAGCGCGCCGCGCTCATTGTTACGGCGCGTCGGCCATGTCTTCGAGCTGCCCCTCAACGAGGGCGCGGTAGTGGGGCACGACTTCTACGGCAAGCACGTCCCGCATCTCCTGGCGGGCGCGGCCGAAGTCCCCCTTGTCTTTGTGCTGGTACATCCGGTGCAGCGCATCCATGAGCCTGTGGGAGCCTTCTCGGATGCGCCGGGACTCCTCACGTAAGAGGCCCAGCGCACCCTCCTCCGTGGCGAGCGCGCTCTCGGCTTCACTGTCGCTGATGCCCACCTCGGAGGCCGTGCGCCTCAGCAGTGCCTTCGCCTCGGTTGTGAGGGCCAGGCGCCCTCCTGTGGTGGAGACACGACGTGCCAGTTCGCGAATCGGGCCCCAGTCAACGGTTTCACTCACGAGTCATTTTCCTTTGCGAGCAGCCCAAGCCTGCGTGCGAAGTCAGGGCTGGGGCCTCTTGCACCCAGGAGGGGGATAGGCGCCCACGGGCCTGCGGCCTGTCCGCTGCGGGTGTCAGAGGGCTTCACAGGCATGGAAGGTCATGTTAATTCGACGGTCAAGTCAACTATACCTTGATTGTCCCGGGGAGGTGTCCGGTGATGGCGAGGTTCGCTGCCCTTGGGGCCGCGCCCCTTCATTCAGGAGGATTCACAGCCATGACGAAGCGTTCGGAGGACGATGTGACGACGGAGGATTTTCCGCGCGGAGTCCCCACCCTGCCTGCACCTGGCGCGGCGCACTTCCTCTTCGAGGTAGAGGGCGTGCGTTACGAGGCGGTGCGGGAGCTGGAGGTGCGGCCGAATGGCGAGCAGCTGCTGAAGGTGGAGCGGCGCGTGGCGGATGGCGCGCTATCCGGTCCCTGTCTGGTCCGCCGAATTGCCAGCCCCTCCACGTACATGCAGCGCAAGCGGATGATTGAAGAGGTGCAGTTGGCCTTTCGCCTCAACCACCCCAACATCGCTCAAGTCTTCCACATGCAGGTGGATGAGGAGGAGGACGCCCCCTACGTCATCATGGAGTACGTGGGTGGGCCCTCGCTGGAGACGCTGGTGTGCGCGGCGCTGGTGAGCGGGAAGCCCCTCTCTGAGGGCTTCTGCTTGTACGTGGGAGCGGAGGTGGCGGACGCGCTGCACTACGCGCACACGCTGACGTCGGAGAAGGGAGTGCCCCTGGGCATTGTCCACCGCGACGTGAGCCCTCGTCACATTGCGCTGGGGCGGCATGGAGAGGTGAAGGTGCTGGACTTCGGAGCGGCGTACTCGCTGCTGGTGGGGCGGGAGGAGTCGCCGGAGAACCTGCTGCGCGGCGACGTGGCCTACGCCTCTCCGGAGTACCTGCGCAAGGAAGGGCTGACGCCTCGCTCCGACGTCTTCAGTCTGGGGGTGTTGCTGGTGGAAGTCCTCACGAACAAACACCTCTTCGAGGTGCACGACGCCCCGGTGGTGGCGGCGAAGGAGAGCCGGTTCCAGACGGAGATGCAGCCCTCTCTGCCCTTGGGGCAGATGCAGGGACTCATGGAGTCCTTCGGACCGGAAGTCGTCGAGAAGGCGGTGGCCCACCTCAATGTGGACCTCAAGGCGGTGCTGCACACCGCGCTGCGCCTCAATCCCGAGGAGCGCTTCGCGACGGCGGCGGACCTGCGGGATGCGCTGCGTGGTGCCGCCCATGCCCAGCTCCGCGAACCCTATGGGCGAGCGGAGGCCGCCAAGGAGACAGCCCGTGTCGTGTCCGAGGGCGGGGTGCTGCGTGACGAGGTGGAGTTCGGCGAGGCCGGCCTCTACCCGGTTGGCCTGGAGAAGCACGAGCTGGGACTCCCGAAGAAGGAGTAGGACGCTGATGCTCTGCTTTCGTGTCCTCCGCAATGGCCGGCACCTCGCCACCGCGGGGGTGCCGGACTTCGGAGTCCTCTCCACCATTCTGACGTGGGTGCGCCGCCCCGATGACGAGTCCAACGCCAACCCGGAATTGGAACTCCACGTAGGGGGCTCCGTGGGCAGGCAGTACAGCGAGAACCTGACGTGGTGTGACGTACCCATCCGCGCGGGCGACGTCCTTACGGTGGAGGTGCGTGACGACCTGGAGGCCGACCCTCCGCGGACGCGCCGTGTCGACGAGGAGGCGGGGCTGGACGATGTTTCCCGCCTGCGGTTGCAGCAGAAGCGTCTGGAAAAGCTACTCGCCGAGGTGAACGAGGAGCTGCGGGAGTGCGGCGGGGCGTAGCGGGGTGCCTCCTCCTTCGGATGGGGAGGTGCTTCGTCATCGCCGGGGACCGCTCATGCTGGGGGACACGCGTGCTCCAGTGCAGGGCTCCGAGGTATGGGGCTCTGCCCGCCAGGCCTGCTCCCTGCTTGGAGTCGCCAGAGCGCTGGCCGCAAGTCGCTTGGCACTGGGGGAGAAGGCAGTGCGAGCCGTTTTGCGGCGCCCCTCCTCCCAGGAAGCTGCGTCAGCGGGCCAGCTCGGTGGTGATGCGGACGAGGGCGTCCAACTTCGCCGCGTCGAGCTTCCGCGCGAGGAAGAGAAGGCGGCGCAAGGTGACGGTATCCTCCGGCCGAGTTGGCGACCCTTTGTCGGGGGACTCGGTCAGCCCCATCATGTCCTCCGGGGAGACCATCAACGCGACGCACAGCTTCTTGAGCGTTTCGACGCTCGGAATCATGTGCCCGCGTTCGACTCGGCTATAGACGGCAGGGGCCATCCCCACGTGCTCTGCGACTTGGACCTGCGTCAGACTCATCTGCTCCCGAGCGAGGCGGGCGATGGCGCCCAGGTGCGTTGCAAGCTGTTCGTTCATAAGGTGCAGGAGAGTATACCCGAATTGCTATTTGTCATGGGAACACCATTCCATCAGCGCACGTCCGCCAGAAGTTGGATGAGGGCGAGTGCCTGGTGCGCGTCCAGCTCGCGCACACGGCGGAGCAGGGACTCCTTGGCGGCAGCGACGACGTCCGGTGGCAGCGAGGCGGTATAGCCCAGTAACTCGTTGGGAGTGGTGCGGAGGGCGGGGCACAGACGGTACAGCGTCTGGACGCTGGGAAGCATTCGCCCTCGCTCGAGCCGGCTGTAGACGACGGGAGAGATGTCGATGAGGTGGGCTACGTCCACCTGTGTCAAGTGGGCGCGAATACGGGCCGCGCGCGCGGTGTCGCCGATGATGGCGGGCAAGGGGCGGGAGGGCTCCTTCGGAAGGGCGAGAGTGCGGATGTCAGGGTGGATATACATGCCAAATAAACTATACCTGATAGTCTAGTCGGCTTCACCTTTCGGTGTGGCTCGGAGTCTCGTGGTTGGTGGTCGGAGGTGGGAGAAGACTTCGCGCGATTTCCCCGGGCTTCTGGTAGCGTGGGCCGGCACCGGGGAGGGTGCTGAATGCGCATGGCCGTAGTCCTGCTGTCCGACAGCGTCGCCATGAGGACGTCGCCATGAGGGACAACGGCCCCCCGGCCGTGCTGTCCCCTGGGGACGTGGTGAAGGGCTACACGGTGGTGAGGCACCTGGACCAGGGCGGCTTCGGCACCGTGTACCTCGCGACGAACGACGGGCAGCCCTGCGCCTTGAAGCTCGTGGAGCGGCAGCGCGTCGAGGGGCGGGTCGAGAGAGAAATCACCATCCTCTTGAGCGTGAAGCACCCCAACGTGGTGGGGATTCGCGGCTTCTCGTATTGGCAACTGCGGGAGCGCGAGTTCGCCCTCATCGCCATGGAGTACGTGGAGGGGCGGAAGCTGAGCGCGTGGGTGAAGGAGGAGAACCCTTCGGCCCGGCGGATTGCGAAGGTGACGCTCGACGTGGCGCGGGCGCTGGTGGCCTCGCACGAGGCAGGGGTGGTGCACCGGGACGTGAAGGACGCCAACGTCATGGTGCGCGACGCGGACGGCCTGGCGGTGCTGGTGGACTACGGCATTGGGGACTACAAGGGCGCCCCTGGCATCACCCAGTCGATGCTGCCGCCGGGGACGATGGAGTACCGGCCCCCCGAGGCGTGGCTCTTCATGGAGCAGCACGCGGGGCACAGAGGCGCCCGCTACGTGTCCGTCCCCTCGGACGACATGTGGGCCCTGGGCACTGTCCTCTACCGCCTCCTCACGGCGAGGCTGCCCTTCGACGAGGCGACGGACCCCGAGTACGTCCAGGCTGTCATTGGCAAGTCGCCTGTGCCCCCTCACCTCGTCAACCGCTTCGTTCCGGAGCGGCTGGGCATGTTGTGCATGCGGCTGCTGGAGAAGGACCCCGCTGCGCGTCCCGCCGCGAGCGCTGTCTGTGCGGCCCTGGAGGAGTTGCTGGCCGAGGCGGAAAGGGAGGCGTGGGACACGCCCCTGTTCGAGGCTTATGGCCCGAACTCAGCAACCACCGAGGGCGAGGTGAACGCGCTGACTCGGTGGGCGAAGCGGCCCCTGCGCCAGATGCGCCGGGGCAAGGCGCCGGTGCCGGAGTTGCCGAGAGAGTGCCCGCCCGCAGCATTGCTGTCCCAAGCCGCTGCAGGAACTGCTGCTGCGCGGCCCCTGGAGGCGGAGCTGCCGGGCTTGGCGCATGAGGCGGGAGTGGACGTGGAAGCCGCAATGGAGGCGGACGCCGCGCCGCAAGCGACGCCTGTTGCCCCCGTCGTCGAGGCCGGGCGGCGCTCGTTCCCCGTGCGTCTCAGGATGGAACGTGTGCTGGGCGCGGGGCTGCTGGCCATAGCCCTCGCGGCTGGGGCGTACTTCTCACAGCGGACGGCCTCACCGAAGCTGCAGGCCGGCCCCGGTCAAGAAGTAGCGGCATATGCCAAGAAACCTCAAGCTGCCCCGGCCGCAGCTCCCATCGGGCCGGAGGCAACACCTGCGGCCGTCGCTCCCCCTGCGACGCTTCGCGAGGTGACTGCAACCGTGACGACGACGACGAGTGACTCCCCGAACTCCCCGCCGGTGCCTGCCAAGAAGGCCACGAGGAGCGTCGGCACTGCCCTGGCGACGACGGCTCTCTGCACAACGCTCGCATGCTCGGGTGCTCAGGTGCGCTCGCCGCCTGAGCCCGAGGACTGCCCGGACGGGGCTGTCAAGGCCATGGCGAAGTTGGGAGTCGAGGTCGGGTATACCCATCCTGGTGGGTTCCCCATCAAGGGGGACGCAAGGGTCATCTCCGTGCGTGAGGGGCCAACCCAGATCGACATGTATGGGGAGTGGGGGCGGCTTGGTGATGGAACGGTATTCTCTGGGCGGCTCATCCTGGGCGACCGCGTCTATGGCCGGCTGACTCGGGCACGCACCCGCGAAGGGAGCTTTCCCGTGTGTCTGGAGGTGCTGTCGACAGGTGGGGATCGCGGACTCGAGCTGAAGGGTGGTGGTAACGACTCCAGCAAGATCCGCGTCTTTTCTGAGCTTCAGGTGAGAGCGGTTAGCGAGTTTGAATGAGGCGCTGCCTCATCCTTCAAGAGCTGCTGTTGCCAGCATTGGGGCTGGTCACGCTACGGAGCATCAACTGCGTGTCTTCTACGTTTGCGGGGTTCTGCTCGTTGCTTCTGGTTTTGGGTGGGGCAGCTCATGCCCAATCGGCGAACTCCGCATCGAATAGCGTGATTCGCCGTGTCGAGTTGGCGCCGGAGGACGTTCGAACAGCGGTCGAAGTCGAGGTGAGCCCTGGGCTTTCGACCGGCCTCTTCTTTGATTCCGAGCTGAAGCGCGAAAGCATTGAGCTTGAGGGGCGTGATCGGTTTTCGTTGGTGGACATCGGAACTGCAACGATAAGGCTTGTACCGTCGGATCGTCTTACTCCCAATGAGAGACTGCGGCTCACTGTGCGATTCCAGGATGGCGCAGTCCCGGCGAGCGCCACCTTCCTATTGAATGTGCACCCGGCGAAGGCTGAGCCAGTCGTGGAGGTGTACCGCAGAAGGCGGGCGGTAGAGACGTACCAGCAGGAGGCGCGGGAAGCGCGGGCCGATGCGGAGCGCCTGCGCGATGAACTCAATCGGCTCCGGGGCGAACGGAGTTCTCCAGGAGGGCTGACAGGTCTCATTTCCACACAGGTGATGGACCGGCAGGGCGTGGAGGGTCGCGATGTGAGCGAATTCATTGTCCGCACGCCCAATAGCGCATTGGTATTGCGCCAAGCCAACAGCTACCGCTCCGTCCAGCGAGTTGCGCTAGAGGTTTGGCTGGAAGTCCCAACAGGGGCGCAGCCATGGATGGCAAGCGGGGCGTCGCTGAGAGGCAAGTCAGGCGAGGAGCTGACGGTGCTGCAAGTATGGCAGGCGGAACCAGCCGCCCCTGGTGGGAAGCGGCAGGTGGTCGTCGAGGCGCAAAGTACGCCCACGTCAACCCGTGGCCCATTCACCCTGAAGCTGTGGGAGGCGGACGGGCCTCGCACCGTCACGCTGGGCAACATCACCTTCCCATAAGCTGGAGTGCGCGCGAGTGGCTGCGCGCCCCCGTGGTGGCTACAGTGATCGCCCGGATGGCGACGCGCCCGAACCACCTTCATCACTCCACCTCGAAGTAGGCGTTGGGCTTGCGAACTACGCAGGGACTTCCTGCACCGTCATGGGAGGCGCCTGCTGGCGGTCGTCATGCGCGAGTGGCCGTCTGCGTTTCGTTGGACAGCCGACCTAGCAGTCGCTGAGGAGCGCTGCCATGGTCATTCCTATTCGCGCGGTTGGCGCCGTGAGCGAGGCTGACGTCGTGGCATGGCACGTCTGTCCATACTCCCAATGGGCCGGGTCGCCTGTGACTCTTGCAGTCAACTCCCCCACCCGGTTCGCCGTTCTGTCGGACTGAACAGGGAACCTCTGTGCTGAGCGCCCCTGCTGGGGCCTGCCACGGAGGCGTCGATGGGCATGCATCGGAGTTGGGGCGTCGTCTTGCTGCTGCTGTTGCCCAGGGCCGGAGGGGCGCAGGAGGCCAACACTCCAGAGGACTTCGACGCCACCGTGCGCAGGCTGGAGGAGGCCATCTCGGACACGCCTTCCGGCGAGGAGGAAGAGGGAGAGGCTCAGCCCGAGGAGGAGGCTTCTGCGCCCGCGGCGTCCGACTCCGCACCGCCGATGACGAACCTGCTGCGCATGGACGCGGCGACGTGGACGTTGCTGCCTCGGAGGGGCGCGGGCACCGAAGAAGGCTTCGTGCAGGTAGAGCCCATGGTGGCCCTAGGGAAGGGGGAGTCTTTCCGCCTCATTCTCGGGGCGCCGGTACGGCTGCGGCTGTGGGGTGGAAGGGATGGCGCGGGCCTCGTGAGGAAGGAGGACTGGGACACGCTGTCCGATTGGGGGCAGGTGGTGCGCCTCTTCATGGTGGGCGGAGACACGCCCAACTCGGTGTGGCTGGGGATGATGGAGGGCTACTCCCTGCTGTCCGGGCACTTGGTGCGGCGCTACGGCAACCGCGTCAACCCCGACTACCACCCGGCTGGCGTCATCGCGACGGGGACACTGGGGCCGGTGTACGCGGAGGCCTTCGCTTCGGACGTGTTGAGCGCTCGCCTGGCGGGAGCCGAAGTGGCCCTGGACGTGCAGCATGTCCTCTTCGGCCGCCCTCCTGTTCCAGGCCGCTACACGCTGGCGCTCTCGGCGGTGCATGACTGGGGGCGGATGGACGGCACCGCGCGGCCCATGGCGCTGGCGCACCTGGACGCCACCGCCGTGGTGTTGCGGCGAGGGCGCAAGGGGCAGAGGGTGGAGGCGCACCTGCTGGGCGGCTGGGGTGGACGCCCGGGCGAGGGCGGAGCCTGGGGCGCGGTGG
>NZ_JABXEM010000305.1:0-12770 GCF_013372595.1 Myxococcus sp. AM011 | reverse complement strand
CCCCCCTTGCACCCCATGCCGAGCCCCTCCAGGACGGACAGCACCGTCGGCGCATCCAGCGCACCGTCGGGCATGAGCACCTCGAAGACTCCGAACCCGGCGGCCTTCGTCCAGGACTCCCGGAACCATGCCTCCGCACCGACACCGATGCGGGGCACACCCAGCGACTGTCCGAACATCCTCGCCGCTTGCAGCTCCGGCGGCTCCGCGGGCAAAGCATTGCCATCCATGGTCTGGCTCCTGTCCTTGCTCGCGAGGAACTACGACGACGCCCCGGTGATGCGCGTGTTGAATTCCCGGACATGGCGAAGGCTCTCGGACAACAGCGCCTCGTTTGGGGCGTCCGGGGCCAGGGTGTCGCTCCGGCAGTGTTCATAGGCGCTCAAATCGAAGAGCCCATGACCGCTGATGTTGAGCAGGATGACCTTCGGCGGCGCGTCGCCCGGGTGCTTGCGCGCGAGGTCGAGCGCCCCCGCGATGGCGTGCGCCGACTCGGGCGCGGGAAGCAGGCCTTCGCACTCCGCGAAGAGGAGCCCCGCGGAGAGGGCTTCTCGCTGGGGCACCGCCATCGCGTCGAACCCCTTGTCCGCGAGCATCGCGCTCAGGAACGCCGACGTCCCGTGGTAGCGCAGCCCTCCGGCGAAAATGGGCGGGGCGATGTAGTTGCTTCCCAGCGTGTACATCCGGTTGATGGGTGTGGTGCCTGAGAAGTCGTTGATGTCGAGCGCGTAGAGGCCCCGGGTGAGTTTGGGGCACGCGGCAGGCTCCACCGCCAGCAGCCTCACGGAACGCTCCCGCTCACGCGCCGCGCGGAGGAAGGGCAGGCCAACCCCACCGAAGTTGCTGCCCGCCCCCATGCACGCAACGACATGGTCCGGGAACTCCCCCAGCGCGCCCATCTGCTCGACAGCCTCGCCGCCGATGAGCGTCTGGTGCAGCAGCACGCAGTTTTCTCCGCTCCCCACGGCGAACCGGACGCGCTTGCCACCATGCGCGACCTCCAAGGCCTCCCCGGTGGCGATGGCCAGGCTGCCCACGCGCTCCGGGTCCTTCTGAGTGGCCTTGCGACCGACCTCGGTGGCGTCGCTGGGGCTTTCGTGCACGGTGGCTCCGAACAGCTCCATCATCGCGCGGCGCTGCGGCTTCTGGCGCAGGCTGGCGCCCACCATGAACACCGTGCAGCGAAGACCAAACAGCTTGCACGCATAGGCCAGCGCGGTCCCCCACTGCCCCGCGCCCGTCCCCGTGACGAGTTCCTGGATGCCCGCCTTGGCGTAGTAGTAGGCCTGCGCCAGCGCCGAGTTGAGCTTGTGGCTCCCGGACACGTTGAGGCCCTCGTACTTGTAATAGATGCGAGCGTTGGCCCCCAGGCGGCGCTCCAGCTCCCGAGCGCGCCGCAGCGGCGTTGGCCGGTACTGCGAGTAGAGCTCCAGGAGCCGCTCCGGAATCTCATGGTACGGCTCGCTGATGCTGTTGGACTGCGTCACCAGGGAGAGCGGCTGTTGCGGCACCACACTCACGCGGCGGGTGCCCTGGGTGAGCAGGGCCACGCCCCTGGGAACGTCCTGCCCCGCGTACTGCGGAAAGTCGTAGAGGAAGTTGCACCATTGCTTCGGGATTGAAATCCCCTGGGTTTTCGACATGGCTTGCACACCTCGAAGCTGGGGCCGGACGGCAATGACTCACTTGCGGGTAATGCCCACCACGAAGCCCACCAGGTCGCCTACGGTGACGAGCTCGGCATCCAGCAGGTCCTCATCGTCGATGTCCAGCGACAGCTCTTTCTCCAACGTGGACAGGAGCTGGACGAACTGGAGCGAGCTGATGGCCAGGTCGGCGTACAGCTCCAGCGACTCGTTCAGGGCGCCCGTGTCCTTGAACAGGGGCAACACCTTCGCGAGCGCGGCGGAGACCACCTCGCGGGCCACCTGCTGTTCGTCCACCTCCAGCAGGTGGAACACCCCGAGCTGCTCCGCCAGCTTGCGCCGCGCCCCTACCGGGATTCGGGCGAGGTTGATGATGGGGCGCAGCTTCCCGGAGGGCTCGCGCTGGATGGTCTCCGCGCGGTGGGTGAGCACCTGGACCCCTTCGCCCAGGATGGACTTCAGCCTCGCGGTGGTTGCATCCAGGTTCGCGGGCTCGAACCCCACCCCAGGCAGGTACTGCATGACGTACCGCTCGGGGGACAGGCCAATGACGCGGTACTGGGCATGCGGGAGGGTGTCCTTGATGGCGCCCAGGATCTGGAACGTGGTGACCGAGCGGCCATCGGGTGGCTGGAGCATGTCGGCCTCCTTGCCCTCCAGTCCGTCCAGGGTGGCGCACACGAGTGTGCTCGTCACCGAGACGGGCTCTCGTGGACGCGCCACGTCTCCGATGTCGTAGCGAATCAGGGGCATGGTGTCATTCATCAGGTCCGTGACGACCAGCCGGGACAGCTCCCCCGTCCCCGCGAGGCCCTGCCCATCCCTCCGCAGGGTCTCCAGATGCAGGCGGTCGGATTCGACCTGCAGCAGCGCATCCTTCGCGGCCTGCCACGCCATGAAGCCGAACTCGTTGCTCGCGTAGATTTTCAGCGGCTCGCACTCCAGCGCCCGCCGGATGTCCGCCGCGCCTTCCAGGGAGAGGACCTCCGACGTCGTCCACACCTGCTGGACGGTGGGCAGCCGCAGGCCCTCCTCGTCCATCCAGCGGGCGAGCGCGGCGATGACACTCGCGAAGCCCATGAGGCTCTTGGGTTCGAGCTCCGCCAGTGCCGCATAGAGCTCCGAGGGCGGCAGCAGCGAGTTGACCGTGATGGCCTTGCTCGCGCCCTGTGCCTGCGGGGCCTCGGGAGGAGAGTCCGTGCCGTGTCGCTTCGCCTTCTTCGCCATGGCGGTGAAGCGCTGGGTGTGTTCCTTGAGCTCACGCACCTCCGTCCGCGCGGGCGTCCGAGGAGGTGGTGCTTCCCCCTGGGCGCCGTTGGCCGCCGGCTTCCGCGCATCTTGCGCGGTGCGGACCACGAAGTCCCACGGGAAGATGTACGTGAGCTTGCTCGCCTCGCTCGAGACGAGGTGCTGGTGGGGCCGTTGGAAGCGCCACTTGCGGAAGACGAAGACGCGGCTGTCCAGGAGCAGGGCAAAGGGCACGCCCGTGCTGCCACTGGTGGGCCGGCGGATCAACTCGGAGGAGGAGTAGCAGGGGTTGAGCAGGCGGGCCTCGCCTGCTGCCTGGAGCTGGGACTTGTTGACGATGGGGAGTTGCTGGAACCAGTCGAGGAAGCCCGCGCCGGACGGGACGGCGCCGAACGGGCTGTACAGCTCGCGGTAGAAGGGGACGTGCTCGATGGCGGAGAGGACCCGCTCCCGCAGCAGCTCCAGGGGAGACACCGGAAGATAGCCAATGGAGCCGCCCTCGATTTCTTGCATCGCGGCGGTCAGTGCAAGCTGGGTGTGGTGCATGGGTTTGAGTCCTTTGCGGAAGGCCTGGGAAAGGGACCGCACCGGCACGCGCGGCGCCGGTGCGGTCCGGGTTCATCTCGGGACGACTAGGCAGTCTCGGCTTTCCGCGCGGCCTGCTTCTTCGCGCCGAACTGACGGACCTGCGCGGTGCGCGCGAGGCCTTGCTTGCCGAGCACTCCCCCCGCCCCGGTCAGCGTGGCGCTCCGGGCGAGCTTGAAGCTCTTCCGCGCGCTGAACTGGCGCAACTGCATGGGCTTGGCGAGCGACACCTTGTTGTTCTCCGAGCCGCCCCCCTGGAGCCCGGTCAGCTTCGCGGCGAGCTGCTTCGTCGCCTTGAGCTGGCGCAACCGGCCCTGCTTGGGCGTCTTGGCCTCACCGCCCTGGGTGGAAGCAACGACCGCGGGAAGCGCCAGGCTGCTCTTCTCCCGAAGCTTGCGCACCTGCTTGGCACGCGCCACGCGGGGCTGCATCGCCCCTGTGCGGCCCGTCTGCTCGGTACCATTTCCGGACCTGTCATCATTGCGTCTACTCATGCTGCCTCCTTGCTGCTGGTGATACACTTTGAAATGAGCAAGGCAGACGGCCAGCATCCGGGCGGCCGCTCAGGCGCCGGCGACGATGGGTGTGTTTGCCTTGGTGGCGCGTGGCAGGGGCTTGTCTAGCGGAGTTGATTCCTGCCATCAAACCGCATTTCAGGGAAAACGTTTCCGAGGTGACGTGCTCCATGGATGGCCAATCCCTGGCATTTCAGGGCGGGACAACCCGGTGAGGGACCTTCGCTCGCCTCGCCAGCGTCAGGCTGTTTCCACGCGGCTTCCCTGCAAACGGGAAGAAAGCCAGTCACGGCATGGCAATGATAGACGCCATGGGTTGGGCTGGGCAGGACGACTCCTTGGGTGTCTGTCGCGGAGGATTTGACAAACACCGAGGGCAACCTGCCCCCGAGGGCATGAGTGTCCGCTGGTGTTCACATCCGCCCTTCGTGCCCCCGCGCCTCCCAAGAGGCCAGGGGCGCCTGGATGCGCTCGGGACTCCCTGAAGCAGGCAGGGCACCCGCACGATAGGTGATCGAAATCGTTGGGGGAGGGCCTGGGCCTGGGCAGGCATATGATAGCAGGTGGGGTTGGTTGCCCCTCGCCATGACCAGGACTGATGAGACAACCATGTCACAGAGGGTGAACGCACGGAGCAACCGCGGCAGGCGCTCATGGCGGAGGTGAACGCCCATCCGCGTGAGCCGGCTCCGTTGCCAACATCTTTTCGGGCGCATCGCCGTCTCCAGCGAAGTCAGCGCCCGGTGGGTGGTGACGGGAGTCACCAGGGCACGAACCCCCGTCACCAGGTCGCGCGGCTTCGGGCGGGGCCTTGCCTCCATTGGCGTCCCGCAACCGCTGGTATTGACAGGAACTCCGTCGTGGGCGCTGCCGGCGCAGTTCCTGGCCCGGGAGTTGCTGATGGGTTGAGCCAGCGTCCCCCGGTAAGCCCCCAACCCCATCGACGACAGGAATCCCTCCCATGAAAGGCATCAAGTTCGGCGGCTTCAAGAGTCCCTCCGTGCCCAAGAGCCCCTCTTCCTCCGCGAGCGGGACGAACAAGCCAAGCGCTCCTCCGCCGGTGGAGTCGAAGCCCACGTCCAAGCCGGGCCCCGTCAAGGACGGGTTCGACGCGCAGGGCAGCAAGGTGAACACGCCGCCCACGAAGCAGCCGGGCAAGGACGTCACCTCGTCGTTCGGTGCGAACCCGTTGGGCTACTCGGGGCAGAACGTCCTGAACGCCTACAACATGTTCCCGGGCGGCGCGCCCCAGGGTGTGGCCCTCCCCACCGCCCAGAAGCCCTTCGTCAACGCGAGTGACTCGAAGGTGACGCTCAATGCCCACCAGCATCAGGGCAACACGAACCTGTCTGTCTCGCCCGCTGGTGGTCAGGGCATCCCGGCGCACTACATGCACTACCTCTCCACGGGCGAGGGCAAGTTCGCGGGCATCCAGGGGGTGCCGCTGCATCCGCGTCCGGGCGAGCCGACCACGGTGGTGACGGGCGCGCTCAACGGTTGCGCCATTCATGCCCTGCACGACACGAAGGCCAACAACCTGTCCTTTCTCCACCACGCGGACTACTCGAGGAACGGCAAGGCGGAGCTGGACGGCTTCCTCTCGCAGCACCCGACTCTCAGGCCAGCGGGGAGCCTCACGCCCAGCGACTATTCGCACCCCACCGGCAAGCACGGCGACCCGACGGGCGCCACGCCCTTCATCCATTACTCCCAGGGGACCGACAACCGGCCGGGACAGTGGACCCTCGCCGGTCAGCTCAACGCCTTCAAGAATGGTGGCACCCCGGGGGGCCGCCCCGAGCTGATGCGCCCCACGGACCTCCAGGTGCCCTTCGTGCAGACCGTCCCGGTGGACGTGGCTTGAGTTTTCCGCGGCCGGGCCCGGAGATTTTCTCCAGGCCCGGCTTCAATGCTCAGTTGGACATACAGACCCACTTGTTGTGGGGAATGGCCTGGCAGAAACAATAACCCGGCGTGCCGTTGGCGAAGGTACAGCCAATCTCCCGGTCCGGGTTGCACCCCCTGCCCTGGAGGGACTCGCAGGTGGCGGCCTGCGCGGACACGTCCTGCTCGGGAAGGGCGCCGGTCTCGGTGCCCTCCGCGACTTCTGCTCCGCCACAACCCACGATGGAAACGAAAGCCGCGAGCGCCAGTACACGAAGAACCATGATGGAAACCCCGTTGCAATTGTAGCCCTCGAATCCAACTGCGGGCCCGGGGTTTGCGTCAAGCGCTACCCTGCTGACGCGTTGCGCCCATTGTCCACGAACTCGCAATCCCAGATGTGCCCCTCATCCTCTGTGGGCTGTCTTTGGGATGGGTGGACACCTGGGCGTGAGACGTGGCCTCGGATGCCCATGGAAAGACGAGATGCGGGTGGCCCGGGACTTCTACGCGCGTTCGGAGGCATGATGGGGGGGGGCAGGGTCGTCGCAGGGGGAGCGCGGGAATGTCGGAGTCGGTCGAGCTGAGGTGCCTCCGGTGTGGTGCTCCGGATGCGGGGAGCGTGGCGCGCTGTGTGTGCGGCGCCAGCCTCCGGGTCGACGTGGTGTTGCGAGACGCGGTGGCTGACGAGCGGACACGCTTCGCATTGGCCCGGGCCATCTCGCTGCTGGGGCCACCCGCGCCCTCGTTCTCCGAGGCGCGAAGCCTGCTCGCGACGGCGGGTGCTCCCCTGGCCCGTGGCGTCTTTCGCGCCTTCGCCGAGAAGCTCCTGGACGTGCTGCGCGCCCAGGGCGCCCGCGCGGACTTGCGGCCCTTCGTGGAGTCGGTGGTCCCCGCCCAGGAGTCCTCTCGCGGACTCCTGAGGGCGCTCGTGGGGGCCTGCATCCTGGTCGGGGTGCTGGGCGGCATCTGGGTGGCCCGCTCTCCTCGCTTCGAGCGCACGCGCTCGAATGTCCTGGCCCTCGCCACGGGTGAAGACCCGCCGAGCGAGGCAGCCCCCGTGCCCTCGGCCCTCTCCACCGCGGAGATTTCACGCCGCGCCGGCCCGAGCACGTTGACCCTGCGGTGTGGCAGCAAGACGGGCTCGGGCTTCTTCGTGGACTCCGAGCTGGTGCTGACCAACGAGCATGTGGTGTGTCCGCCAGGCAAGCTGATGACGGCGGTGCTCGCGGACGGGCGGGAGCTGCTTGGCGAGACGGTCGCCAGTGACGTGGACCTGGACCTCGCCACCGTCCGCGTCGTGGGCGCGAAGGCCGCACCGTTGCCGCTGGGGGACGTCACGCGCCTGGAGCCTGGAGACCCGCTGGTCTTCATCGGCAGCCCCAAGGGCCTGGACTTCACCGTGCACGAGGGGAAGGTGGGCTTCGTGGGCCGGCAGTACCTGGGCACCGGCTATGTGCAATTCAATGCTTCGGTGAATCCGGGCAACAGCGGCGGGCCCCTGTTGAATGGACGTGGCGAGGTGGTGGGCGTCGTCTCGATGAAAATCGAGAACGCGGATGGGCTGGGGCTGGCGCTGCCCATCGCCTACGCGAGCAAGCTCGTCTCCGTGCCCACCACGCCCGAGTCCACGGCGCGGTGGACGGAGCTGCTCGAGCGCGTGGCGCGCGACGAGGAGCGCGAGGTGCGGCGCTTCCAGGTGGACACCGAGCAGCAGGTGGTCCTCTCGGTGCAGCGGGTCGAAGGGTTGGGGCTCTTCGTGCTGGTCGTCGAGCGGTTCGATTCGCCCCCCACGGCCGTGAAGCGCCGCATGGAGCTGGAGACGGAGGGGAAGACGTGCACGCTGGACCTGGAGTTCGAGGACTGGCGGCCCCTGAGCCAGTCCCTGGCGGCGCAGGAGGACTCACGGCGGCTGCGCTGGTTCCTCTCGCGAGGCCTCACCCGGGGAATCCACATTGGCGGCGCGCGGCTGCCCGTCGAGACCTGTTCGCTGCCAGAAGTCGGCACGGCCTGGGTGAAGTCAGGGCAGGGAAGTGGTGAGAACCAGGAGCGCATCGAGGTGTCGCTCAAGGACGTGCGGGAGGCCCGTGAGACGTGGAGCCGGAACCCCACGGGCATCCAGCGCTGGGAGAAAGAGCGCTTCAAGCAGAGGTTGGCGGGGACTCGCTCACGGGAAGAGGAGGAGCGGTGGCGCTCGTCCTTCGTCAAGGCCCGGGCGCGTGTCGCCCGCTTCGAGGAGGAGCGCGCGCGTCTGCGCAAGGACGAGTCCTCCGGCAAGCCGGTGGTGAAGCGCCAATTGGAAGTCGAGGAGGAACTGAAGCTGGCGAACCAGCAGCTCGCCGAGCTCGAGCGCTACGCCGCGGAGAAGAGCGTTCCTCCGGAGTGGCGGCGGTAGGCTCTGGGCCTCGGGCTCCGCTTTCGCATCTGTCGCCGCGTCCGTGACAGGAGCGGGAACGAGGTTGGAGGGGACCGCTGGGGCTTTCGCGGCGGCCCTGGGATTTTTTGGGACGCCGCCCAGCCCATTCTGAAGCGCTTCACAGCCAGCCTGTGAAGCGCTTCACGGAGTCCGACGCAACCCTCTGAACTGCCGCGATGTGTGGCGTCCAGGGAGACCCTACGAGTTGCCCAGTCCACCTGTTGGATGCCCACCCTCAGTCGATGAGGACGTTGTCCTGGCAGTAGTTGTCGTTCAAAGACATGCCAAATAATGGCAGCGTGCCCGGCAGGTAGACGCCAGACTCACCGGCCGATGACCGACCGGTGTCGCGCGCATGGAGTCGATGTTCACTGAAGTGGAGCAGGCCCAGGTCGCTCCACCCTTGAATAAGGCGCCTTCCTCGCCGTCTGGTTCATGCATCTGGACCCAGCGCGGTCTGGCGCGATGGGGCCCGCCTGCGACGACCTCGGGCGGTGCACTCTCCGGCGCGAGGAGATCACGTGGATACGACGATTCGCAGCCGCACTCGAAGTGGCCTTTCCGCGCACACCAGAGCCTCTCTGCGCCACGGACTGCTTCTGGTGGCTTGGATGATTGGTGCCAGCTACCCGGCGCTCGTGCTGGCCAGAGACGGCGATTCCGGCTTCGCCATGTGCGTCAAGGCGGGTTACGTGGAACACGCCTGCGCCATGAACGGAACGCAGGCCTACGGCCGATGCGTCCAGAAGGGCTACCCGCCATACGCCTGCGAGCCGCAAAGCAAGATTGGCTATGCCATGTGTATCGAAGCGGGCTACCCGCCTTATGCATGCGCAACGGACGGGACACGTGCCTATGGCCAATGCATCGAAGCGGGCTCCCCGCCCTATGCATGCGAGGAGAGGATGTAGGCACCGAATCGAGGGGCAACGGCACTGCGTCTGCCCAGCCAGGTCTGGTTCGTTCGTCGATTCGCTGGCCGTGGGTGGCCCGCCAGGTGCGCCCGTTGTGCGGAACCCGTGGCGCCGACCCGACGCGCGGCCGCTGCCGGGAGATTTCCGGGGCGGGGGAAGGGGAGTGGGCCCTCCTGGATTCGAACCAGGGACCAATCGGTTATGAGCCGACAGCTCTAACCGCTGAGCTAAGGGCCCCCATGCATCAACGACCCGCGTGCACGCTGGCATATCGCCGCGCATGCGTTGCTGGCAAGCGCCACCCGCCCCTGGTTTGACGCTGCCTCCCGCGTCGGCGTGAGGCTTTGCGGCGCCCGTGTCAGCCCTTCCTCCTGGCGGTAGCGGCGACCTTCTTGCGAGCGGCCTTCGGTTTCGTGGCCGCCTCAGGTGTCTCGGCCACCTTCACCCGGAACACCTGTCCCCGCTGCTCCACCGTGACGCCCTCGGCGCGCAGGCGCTTCGCCTGCTCGCTCGCCACGGTGGTCGCCAGCGTCCCGCCCGACTTCGTGACACGCCACCACGGCACCTCCCGCCCTGGAGGCAGCGTCGCCATCTCGCGCCCCACGCCGCGCGCCGCGCCGGGCCGGCCCGCATACAGCGCCACCTGCGAGTACGAGCGCACCTGGCCTCGCGGAATCGCTCGCACCGCGCGCCACACCGCCTCGGAGAAGGGCGGACGCTTCGGCGGAGCCGAGGCCTCGGGTTCCGCTCGGGACTTCGTCCTGGACTTGGAGAGTGCCACGGCGCCCGACTCTAGAAACACGAAGGCCCCCGGTCCATGAAGGAGCGGGGGCCTCGCGCGCTTCCCGGGACGGCTCATGGTGGAGCCGTCAGGAAGGCGTCAGCTCTCCACGAACGAGCGCAGGCGCTTGGAGCGGCTGGGGTGACGCAGCTTGCGCAGCGCCTTGGCCTCAATCTGACGGATGCGCTCGCGCGTCACCTCGAAGTCCTGGCCCACCTCTTCCAGCGTGTGGTCGCTCTTCTCGCCAATGCCGAAGCGCATGCGGAGCACCTTCTCCTCGCGCGGCGTCAGCGTGGCCAGCACCTTGCGGGTCTGCTCCGCCAGGTTCATGTTGATGACCGCGTCCGCCGGCGACACGAGGCTCTTGTCCTCGATGAAGTCGCCCAGGTGGCTGTCCTCTTCCTCGCCAATGGGCGTCTCCAGGGAGATGGGCTCCTTGGCGATCTTCAGGACCTTGCGCACCTTGTCGAGCGGCAGCTCCATCTTCTCCGCGATCTCCTCCGGCGTCGGCTCGCGGCCAATCTCCTGCACCAGGTAGCGGCTGGTGCGGATGAGCTTGTTGATGGTCTCGATCATGTGCACCGGGATGCGGATGGTGCGGGCCTGGTCGGCGATGGCGCGGGTAATCGCCTGACGAATCCACCAGGTGGCGTAGGTCGAGAACTTGTAGCCGCGCTTGTACTCGAACTTGTCCACGGCCTTCATCAGGCCGATGTTGCCCTCCTGGATGAGGTCCAGGAACTGGAGGCCGCGGTTCGTGTACTTCTTCGCGATGGAGACCACGAGGCGCAGGTTCGCCTCCACCAGCTCGCTCTTGGCGCGCTCGGCGCGCTTCTCGCCCAGGCGGATGGCGTCGTAGTTGCGGCGCAGCGCATCCACGGGGAGGTTGGCCTCCTCCTCCACCTTCTTGATCTTCCGAACCGCCGTGCGCACGTCGCGGTCGAGGACCTCGAGCTGCTCGGGCGTGAGGTTGAGCTGCTTCTGCAGCTTCTTGCCGATGTTCGGATTCTCCCGCGACTCCTTCAGCTGCGGGCGCAGCTCCTTCATGGAGATGCCGTAGCGGCGCTCCAAGTCGCGAAGCTCGTCCTCGGCCTTCTCAACGCGCTCGATGAGCCCCTTGAGATTCACGACGATGCGGTCGACCTGCTTCTTGTTCAGCCGCATCTCCTCCAAGACCTCCATCATCTTGGTCCGGAGGTCCTTCATCTCCTGCTTGAGCTCCTTCTTGCGCACCTCGGTCAGCTTCTTCTTGGAGATGAGCTCCTCTTCCAAGACGTCGCAGTCCTTGGCGAACTTGCGGAAGCGCTCGATCTGCTTGCAGATCTGCTCAATCTTGTTGAGCTCGCTCTGCGCCAGCTGCGCCGGGGCGTCACCCTCGCCGACCTCCTCGGGAGCCTCCTCGGCGCCCTCGGCCTGGGCCTCCTCGGGCGCGTCCTTGATGACGTCGCGCACGCGCAGCTTGGCCGTCTTCAGCTTGTTGCCGATGTCGAGAATCTCCTCGACGGCGACCTTGCAGGCGAGCAGGGCGCGCAGCACTTCCTTCTCGCCCTCCTCGATGCGCTTGGCGATTTCGACCTCGCCCTCGCGCGTGAGCAGGCTGACGCTGCCCATCTTGCGCAGGTACAGGCGCACCGGGTCGTTCGACTTGCCACCCGGCTCGTCGTCTTCGTCCTTCTCATCCTCGTCGACGTCTTCCTTCTCCTCCTCGACGGTGACGGTGGGCTTGATCTCGTTGTTCTGAGCAGCCTTCTGCGCATCGACAATCTCGATGTCGTTGTCGCCGAACATGCTCATCACGTCGTCGATTTGATCGGACGACACGATGTCGGCGGGCAGCGCGTCATTCACCTCGTCGTAGGTGAGGAAGCCCTTCTCTCGCCCCTGGGCGAGCAGGTCCTTCACTTCCTTGCGCTCGGCGACGGGGTCCTCCTCGACGTCGTCCTCGACGGCGTCCGGGTCCACCTCGACGGCGGCGGCGGCTTCTTCAGCGGCCTCCTCGGGGTCCACGTCCGCGGAGACGACGCCCTTCTTCTTCTTCTTCGTCTCGACCTCGGCGGGCGCCTCCTTGGCCTCCAGGGGCTCCTGCTCCTCGGTCCCAGCCTTCACCCCAGCACCCTTCGCCGCGGGACTGTCCGGTGCCTTCTTCTTGCGGATCACCGGATCCACCTTCTTCTTGGTGGGCTTCACGGACGCCTTCGAGGGCTTCTGCGTCGGCATTCGGGTACTTCTCCTTAAGAAATTCAGGGGCTTGAGGCCTGGGGCGAGCCGGCCGATCTACCGCAAAGTCAGGGTTTCTTACAAACGCGAAGTCAAACCGGTTGCATGGGCGCCTTTGTTCCCGGGGAAGCGGGCTTGAGCTCCTCCAGGACACGCTTCTTGAGCGCCAGCAGTTCCACGCGCTCCGACAACAGTTGCCGCGTCTCTTCCGTGAGGTCGAACGCTCCCGGCGTCTGCTCTGTCGCGCGCTTTATATAAGTGAGCCGCTCATCGATGCGCCGCACCATGATTTCCCGACAGATGGCGAAGAAGGCGTGCTCCAGCTCCTGTCCTTCCGAGGGGAGCTGGCGCCAGGACGTCTCGATGGCGCGTTTCACGGACTCAGGAGCCTCGAAGAGCGCGTCCTGCGCGCCCTGGCCCGACGTGGCATGCGCGAGCGCCATGCGCAGTCCCATGTGGGACAGCTCGTCACAGACACGAAAGACATCCCTGTCGAGCAGGCGAGGGTCCCTCAGCACGGTGGCCACATAGAGCGCCTCCATGGGCGGGGGCGGCTTCTCGGGG
>NZ_JABXEM010000304.1:0-12806 GCF_013372595.1 Myxococcus sp. AM011 | reverse complement strand
GCCCCACCCGCCCGGCACGTAGCGCAACTCCAGGGAGGGCGCGAAGGTGTGGCGGTAGCTGGTCTTCGTGCCCGTCCAGGTGCGGCTCCACTGCGTGTCCAGCAGGAGCCCGCCGATGGGGTAGCCGCGCTGCCAGGTCTTGGCGGAGTACTCGCCGGCCCACACGTCCTGGCGCAGCGACACGGACGGCGTCACGCGCGCGACGTCCCCCAGCGCCACGGAGGTGGCGAGGCGCGACGTGAAGTCGATGCGGTCCCTCGCCTCCCTGTCTCTCGTGTCGAAGAGGCCGTTGGCCTGGCCGGGGTCCACCACGCCAACGGGGACACCGAGGGGAATGAAGTTGCCCTCGCGGCGGAAGATGCCGTCGACCCCTTCGTCCCCGAAGCCTCCCTGGATGGGGGCCTGGCGGGTGAACTCGGCGCGCAGCCCTCCGGTGAGGCCCCCCGCCAACGGGCGCTCGGGCAGCGCGAAGATGAGTCCGGGCAGCCGCTGGAAGGTGCGCGGCGCGGGCAGGTCCGGCCGCAGCGGGTCCACCGCCGCCGGCACGCGGTTGTCCTGGAAGAAGCGATAGGGCCAGCGGATGTCCTGGCGCAGCACCACATCCAGGCCCGCGTAGGAGTCCTCCTGGCGCCGGAAGACGGTGGCGGTGCTGCGCAGGTACTCCAGCCCCTGGACGATGATGTCGGCGGTGAGGTCGCGCGTGTAGTTGCCGTCAGAAACGAACGACGCGTCCACCCGGTCGTACCAACCGGAGCCCAGCTCCTGGAAGTGCTGCCAGGAGGCCTCGCCGCGCAACCCTCGAGGGGTATCGATGATTCTCGCGATTCCGTTCGGATCCACCGGATAGCGGAAGAAGTCCGGAAACAGGCTCGCCGGGTTCAGCCGGGGCCGTGAGTCGTACAGAAACCCGAGTGTGGCACGCCCCCGCGTCCGCTCGCTGGGCACGTAGCGGAACTCCGTGAGCAACCGGGGGCCCTTCACGCCGTTGGGCCGCGGTTCCTCGTAGGTAATCGCGTTCTTCGTCTCGGGATCTCCATCGGGGTCGCGCTCCAGCTCCAGGAGCCCGCCGCCGTTGAAGTAGCCCGGCGTGAAGGTCATGTCGTAGCTGCGCCCCAGCGTGAGGAAGAAGGGCTGCTGCAGGCCCAGGCCGTTGAGGCTGGAGTACTGGGGGCTGGGGATGAGGAAGCCCGTGCGGCGCTCGGCCAGGGGCAGGTACACCCAGGGCAGCGCGAAGATGGGGACGGACTGGATGTAGACGACGGGCCAGGTGAGCGTGGCGCGCTCGCCGAGGATGACGTTGGCGGAGCTGGCCTCCATGCGCCAGGTCGGCGTGCCGGGGCCGCACTCGCACGGGGTGAAGGCCAGGTCGTCCACCACGAAGGCGTTGGGGCCGGTGCGGCGGATGCGCGAGCCACTGAGGATGATGGGCGTCTCCCCCATGGCGCGCAGCTCCTGGGGCGTCTTCGCCGTGAGCAGCGCGTCCTGGGTGACGCCCTTCTTCTGCATGAAGAGGCCACCCTTGAGCGTGGCCTCGAAGGTGCGGATGTCCACGCGCACGTCGTCCGCCACCGCGACCATGCCGTCGGGACCCACGAACATGACGTTGCCGGTGGCCGTGGCCACCTGGTTCGTCTCGTCGTACGTCACCTCGTCCGAGCGCAGCAGCATCTCCCCGGTGCGCAGCTCGCAGTGGCCGCGCGCGGTGAGCAGCTGCTTGTCGGACTCGTAGGTGAGGAAGTCGGCGGCCAGCTCCACCGTCTCGCCGGAGGGGAGCTGGACCTGGGTGGCGAGCGGAATCTGCGCTGACGCTACGAGCAGCGCTGCGGCGAGCGGAACGAGGAGGCCCATTCAGGGGTGCAGGGTATGCCGCGCCACGGCCGCGCGGTCGCCCTTATCACCGAGCCGGGCGCTGAAAATCCAACGAAATGACGTTGCCGTCCTGCTTCGCCTGCACCGGGGCCTGCTGCCGGAGCTGGATGGTGACGCGCACGTCGCGCCCGGACGCGTCGGCCTCCACCCGCGTGACGGGGGAGTTGAAGTACGACGTGTCCAGCGGCCGGGTGTTGTTGCTCAGGTCGATGCGGCTGTTCTCCAGCTCCAGCACCACCGCGTTGCCCTGCTCGCTCACCGTGTAGCGCGCCGGCTCGTTGGTGCGGATGAAGACGCGGGAGACTCCGGCCTGCTGCTGGAAGCCCACCAGCGTCATCGTCTTGCGGCGCGACGACACCTCGGACGAATCCGAGCCGCTCGCCACCTCGCGACGCGGGCGGGGCGTGGCGGCGGCCACCCGCTCCTGCTGGCGACGCTCGCGCTCGGCGCGGGCCTCCTCCTCACGCTGGCGGCGGGCCTCGGCGGCCTCCTCCGCGGCGGCCCGGGTGGCGGCGCGCTTCTCCTCGGCGGCCGTCTTCGCGGCGGCGAGCGCCTCCGCCTTCTGGCGCTTCCTCTCGTCCTCGGAGGACGCAGCGGAGGCACGACGCTCGTCGGCGGCGGCCTGCGCGGAGGCGCGGGCCTCCTCTTCCTGGCGCTTGCGCTCGGTGGCGGCGGCCTGCGCGGAGGCACGGGCCTCCTCTTCCTGGCGCTTCTTCTCGTCGGCGGCGGCCTGCGCCGCGCGCTGCTCATCCTCACGCTGGGACGTGGCGCGAGCCTCGGCCTCCTGCTGGCGCTGGCGCTCCGCGTCCGCATCCTGCCTGGCGCGGGCGGTGGCCTCGGCGGCGGCCTTCTCCTGCGCCTGACGGTCGGCCTCGGCGCGGGCGGTGGCCTCGGCGGCGGCCTTCTCCTGCGCCTGACGGTCGGCCTCGGCGGCTGCAGCGGCCTTGGCGGCGGTGCCATCATCCGTCGTGGGCTTCGCGGCGGGCTCCGGCTGAGCGGTGGGGGCCTGTGCCACGGCCTGCCCGCCTCCGCCGACGACCTTCACGACGAGTTGGGTGTCGGTGGCCTGGATGTCCGTCTCCACCTCGCGCTCGAAGCCGATGAGCACGCGGGCGATGGCGGAGTCATCCGAGCCGTAGCTGGCGGTGCGGATGCCCGTCACCGTGCCATTGCCCACCTGCGTCTCCTCGGGGACTCCGGAGAAGACGGCCTCGGCGATGTCGATGACGAGCCGGGGCGGGTCCGTCATGGTGAAGGTGGTGAAGTTCGCCTTCTTCGAGCCGGAGATGGTCACCGTCCCGCCATTCACCTGCACGCCGGTGATGGTGTTCAGGTTCGCCGGAGCCTGCGCGAGCGCCCAGAAGGGCACGAGCACCACACCGAGCAGCCACACCGCAGAGGCCTTCATCGAACCACTCCCCTTCAACGTTGACAGTGGGCGGGGATGCTACCACGCGCGCCTCACCCTCCAACTTTCCAGCCACACGGCCCCTAGCGCAGCCGCGGCAGGGCGGGCGTTCGGTGACGGTGCGTCCGGGCGTACTCGATGAGGTTCTTGATGTCGTAGCAGATCTGCCGGATGTCGTGCCCCATCGTCAGCTCGATGTGGCTGTTGCCCTTCACCGGGCGCCAGAGGAGGTACTCGCTCTTGGCCGCGCGATACACGCTCCGGGTGGACTCCACCGACGCCAGCGGGTCCATGTCCCCGAAGATGATGGCCATGGGGATTTGAATCTTCCCGAAGCCGCGCTTGAAGTCGTAGCCGGTGCGGTAGCAGACCATCTCCCCGCGTCGAATCCAGCGGGCGAATTGCTCCAGCACCTTGCGCGGCTCGCGCTCCCCTCCCTCGCGCAGGAGCCAGCGGATGTCGTCCGAGCCCACGCGCTCCGGATTGATGAGCCGGTTCATCCGCGTCGTCAGCTGTTGATACAGCGGAGAATCCTCCGCCTTGCCAATCTGCCGCTCGACGAACTTGAGGATGAGGTCCACCGGCATCGCGTTGAAGCGGAGCTTGCGGCGCGACTCCGGCTCCAGCTTCTTGCCCAGCTTCGCGTTCACCGTGCCCACGCCTCGCGCGAGCACCTTCCGGCCCAGCCCCTCCACCTCGCCGCCCAGGTTCAGCCCCGCGAGCGTCAGGTCCACCATGCCGCCGAGCATCGGCGCGCCGTGCGCCACCATGCGCAGCAGCATGAAGCCCCGGCCCAGGTCCGCCGGAGCGCCGATGGTGATGAGGCCCTCGAAGTCGTCGTGGATGCCGGTGTAGCCGTAGCCCAGCATCCCGCCCATGGAGTGGCCGCAGTAGAAGATGCGCTCGCGGCGGGTGATGCGCTTCACGCCGGAGACGGCGGCGGGCAAGTCGTAGAGGAAGTAGCTGTCGATGTCCCAGTCGTAGTCCAGGTCCGGAGGCAAGGGGCGCTTGAAGCGCTCGGCCCGCTCCTTCTGGAAGGCGATGGAGCTCTTGCCGTGCCCTCGCAGCTCCAGGATGTGGATGTCCACGCCGAAGAAGAGGAGGTTCTTGACGAACTGGCCGCTCGTCCACGTGTGCCGGTTCTGGGAGAAGCCGTGCACCAACAGCAGCGGCTCACCGAACAGCGGCTGGGCGAAGGGCTGCTTCACCGGACGGTAGCGGGTGATGACCAGCGACCAGCCATCCGCGGTCTCCACCACGTACTTCGTCTTGGAGTAGAGCGCCCGGAAGTCGACTTCGTCGATGGACGGGATGGCGGGTCCCGTCGTCGTCGCGGCTCTCCAGTCCGGCAGGCGCATATCTTGAATCTACGGCGGCTGATGCAGCGCGCCAAGGATTCAGTCTGGTTGCTCACACGTCTTGCCCGGGCGGAACGGAAGACCCACCCTAAGAGGTCACCCCGTCAAGGCTCGCCAGCTGACGTCTGGCACCTCGGGGCCGGGCAGCGTCGTCCAGCCGTCGCATGGTGGCCCTTCAGGGCGCGGAGGTTCGCTCCATCCGGGCGCGCACCATGCCGACCAGGAAGAGCGAGCCGGTGCAGAGCACGATGCCATCCACGCCCGCGCGCCGCCGCGCTTCCGCCAACGCCGCATCCACGTCGGGCCAGGCGGCCACGTCGGGAGTCAGGGCGCGCGCCTCGTCCAGATAGGCCGCCGGTGCGAGCGAGCGCGGCGTGTCCAGCGGCGTGAGCTGCACGGAGGCACACGCGGGAAAGAGGGCCCGCATCATCGGCCCCCGGTCCTTGTCCGCCACCACGCCGAAGACGCAGTGGACGGGGCGGCCCGCGTAGAGCGCCCGCAGGGACGCCAGCAGCACGGACACACCCGCCGGGTTGTGGGCGCCGTCCAGCAGCACGGTGGGCCCCTGCCCTGCCTCCTCCAGCCGCCCCGGCCAGCGCGCCGAGCCCAGCCCCGCCCGCGCCGCATCGGCGGTGACGGCGACACCTCGCGCATCGAGGGCCTCCAGGCAGGCCAGCGCCACCGCGGCGTTCTGGACCTGATGCGGTCCGCGCAGCGAGATTCGCAGGCCCTCCAACCGCCAGCCAGGTCCCCTGTAGGCGAGGCCGCCGTCGGCCCGTGTGTCGGCGGAGAAGTCGCGGCCCTCCACCCAGAGCGGCACGCCCAGGGCGCGCGCGTGGGCCTCGATGGCCTCCAGGGCCTCGGGCTCCTGCCGGGCGACGACACACGGCACGCCGGGCTTGAGGATGCCGGCCTTCTCACCCGCGATGGAGGCCAGGGTGTTGCCCAGGTACTCCATGTGGTCGAAGGAGACGGGGGTGATGGCGGTGACGAGCGATGGCGCGGCGGTGGTGGCGTCCAGCCGGCCGCCCAGGCCCGTCTCCAGCACCACCACGTCCACGCCCACCTGGGCGAAGTGCCACAGGGCGACGACGGTGCCGAACTCGAAGTACGTCATCGGCTCGGCGACGGCGGACGGGTAGCGCTCCAGGACGTCGAGGATGGCGCGGCCGAAGTCCGCGTCGGAGATGTCCTCGCCGTCCACGCGGATGCGCTCGTTGACGCGCACCAGATGCGGGGACGTGTAGAGGCCCACGCGGTGGCCGGCGGCCTGGAGCGCGGTGGCGGCGAAGGCGCAGGTGCTGCCCTTGCCGTTGGTGCCCGCGACATGGAGCACCGGGAAGCGGCGCTCCGGATGGCCCAGGGCGGAGAGCGCCTCGCGCACGCGCTCCAGCCCCAGCTTGATTCCGGAGGGGTTGAGGCGGGAGAGGAAGCCCAGGGCCTCCTCGGGTGTGCGGGGCGCGCTCATGCCAGGGACGCGAGCCGCGCGGGTTCAGCCCAGCAGGCCGAGAATCTGCCCGAGCTTCGCGCGCAGGTCCTTGCGGTTGACGATGCTGTCGATCATCCCATGCTCGAGCAGGAACTCCGAGCGCTGGAAGCCCTCCGGCAGCTTCTGGCGGATGGTCTGCTCGATGACGCGCGGACCGGCGAAGCCGATGAGCGCCTTGGGCTCCGCGATGATGACGTCGCCCAGCCAGGAGAAGGACGCCGCCACGCCGCCCGTCGTCGGGTGCAGCAGCACGGAGACGTAGGGCTTGTTGCCGGTGCGGAAGCGGGCGATGGCCGCGGACGTCTTCGCCATCTGCATCAGCGAGAAGATGCCCTCCTGCATGCGCGCGCCACCGGAGGCCGAGAAGATGAGCGCCGAGCACTTCAAGTCATG
Source organism: Myxococcus sp. AM011 (assembly GCF_013372595.1). Lineage (NCBI taxonomy): Bacteria > Pseudomonadati > Myxococcota > Myxococcia > Myxococcales > Myxococcaceae > Myxococcus > Myxococcus sp. AM011. Next base: position 6,289 of record NZ_JABXEM010000304.1, on the reverse strand, counting down.
CGCGCGCTCGAAGGTCCTCGCCACCTTCTCGCCCACCACCGAGCCCATGGAGCCGCCCATGAACTCGAAGATGAACGCGCCCACGGAGACCTGGTGGCCGGCGATGCGGCCCACGCCGGAGACGAAGGCGTCGTTCTCCTCCAGGTTCTTGCGCGTGGACTTCAGCCGGTCCTTGTACTTCTTGGTGTCACTGAACCCGAGCGGATCCTGCGGCTCCAGCTCCTTGTCGAACTCCTCGAAGCTGTCCGGGTCCAGCAGCGTCGCCAGCCGCGCGCGCGCGTTCCACGGGTGATGGTGGTCGCAGTGCGGACACACCATCCAGTGCTTCTCCAGCTCCTGCCGGTAGATGATTTCGTCGCAGTTCTCGCACTTGGCCCACAGGCCCTCCATGCGAGACGGACCAGGCTCGGGTTGCTGCTGGGTGTCGACGGCGATGCGGGGCTTCTTCGAAAACCAGGCCATGAGAGGCCGGGGGTTAATCCGACCGTCCCCGCCCGTCAACCGTTCCGTGTGGCGCGCCGCGTCGTCCGGCGGCTAGAACTCGAAGGTGTCGTTCAGCTCCAGGACTTCCACCGGCATGCTCGCCAGCTCCTTCTTGAGCTGGGCCACGAAGGCGGGCTTGAGGTGGTAGAGCATCACGGAGGTCCCGTTGCGCTCGAACTTCTGGAGCTCCAGGCCCAGGGTGTGGGGCGTGAGGTGGCCGGAGATGTCGGCCAGCGACTGGAGCGCGTTGGGGAAGGACGTCTCCAACAGGAGCGCCTTGAGGTCGCGCGTCTGGTTGAGGGCCTTCCAGAGCTTGTCGGTGGGCCCGGTGTCGCCGCTCATGGCGAGCGACGACTTCCCATTGGAGATGATGAAGCCGCAGGACTCCACCGGGTGGCTCACCGGCACGCTGCGCACGGTGTAGGGCCCCACCTCGAAGGTGCCGCCGGCGCGGAACGTCTTGATGCGCAGGACGGGGTTGGCCTTGGTCGGGATGCGGGTGAAGTCCGGCCAGAGCGCGTTGTTGAACATGTTGTCGCGCAGGGCCTTGGCGCACTCGCGCGACGCATGGATGGTGACGGGCTTGTCGCGGCGACCAATCACGAGGTCCGCCATCAGCGGCAGGTCCTTCACATGGTCGAAGTGACTGTGGCCCACGAGCACGTGGTCCACCCGACACAGCTCCTCCAACGAGAGCGTCCCCGTCAGTGCGCCCGCATCGAGCGCCAGCACGTCATCGACGAGAAAACACGTGCTCTTGCACGTGGGGAGCTCGCCACCGTGGCAGCCGAGGACTCGGAGCTTCACCTAGAGGTCTCCGAACTTCCACTTCATCTCCAGGTATTGGAGGAAGTCGTGGAGTTTGGCCGTGTCATACACGGTCACTCTGTCACCACTGCGTGAGATGAGGCCGGCCCGGATCATCCGGTCCAGCACGTTGCGCACGGCGGGCTCGCCCACGCCAAGCTGGCGGGGCATCTCGCGGACCACGAAGTCGATCTCGGTGCCCTCTTCGGACGGACGACTCCGGGTCTGGGACAGCAGGATGATCTGATGGACGACCCGGCTGGCCGGATCATTGTGGAGCAGGTTCTCGATTTGAGCGTCCGCCTCGGAGAGCCGCCCGGCCAGCGTCTTGATCATCCGGACGGCGATCTCGGCATTGCCGCGGATCATCGCCTCGAACGTCTTGGGGTCGATGACCAGCAGGCGAGCGTCCTCGTTGACGACCGCGGACGCGTTACGGGGCTTGTTGGAGATGATCGCCATCTCGCCGAAGAATTCTCCGGCCCCCAGCACAGCAAGCGTCTTCTCCACGTCGCGCACGCGCTTCGTGATGGAAACCTTGCCTGCCTGGATGACAAACATCTCCCGGCCGGCCTCTCCCTCGCGGAAGAGCTCGGTGCCCTTTGAGAATTCCTTGCCGAAACGTTGAAAGAGGGTTTCCTCGGCGCCCATCCTGCGAGGAGTCAATCAGCCCCTCCCCCCCCGGTCAAATTCCCTGTTGTGCGGATCAGTGGGACAGCGAGTGTGTGCAGGCGTCCGCGCCTCAAACCCGACACCCTCTTTTCGCTGGCCGAGACAACGGGCGCGCCGGCCGATAGAAGGCCGCCCGTGGGAACGACCTACAAGCAGTCCGGAGTGGATATCGAGGCCGGCGACGCCTTCGTCGACCGAATCAAGCCCTTCGCCGCGCGGACGATGCGTCCGGAGGTGGTGGCGGGCGTCGGCGGTTTCGGGGGGCTGTTCGCCCTGCCGCCGGGCAAGTACCGGGAGCCGGTGCTGGTGGCGGGCACGGACGGGGTGGGCACCAAGTTGAAGGTGGCCTTCTCCGCGGGCCGGCACGGCACGGTGGGCATCGACCTGGTGGCCATGTCGGTGAACGACATCCTCACCTGTGGCGCGGAGCCGCTGTTCTTCCTGGACTACTTCGCCACCGGGCGCCTGGAGGTGGACGCGGCGGCCGAAGTCGTCAAGGGCATCGCCCTGGGCTGCGAGCAGGCGGGGTGCGCGCTCCTCGGCGGAGAGACGGCGGAGATGCCGGGCTTCTACGCGCGGGGCGAGTACGACCTGGCGGGCTTCTGCGTGGGCGTGGTGGAGCGGTCGGCCATCATCGACGGCAAGAGCGTGAAGCCAGGTGACGCGCTCATCGGGCTGACGTCCTCGGGGCTGCATAGCAACGGGTACTCGCTGGCGCGCAAGGTGCTGCTGGAGGACTCGAAGCTCGCGCTGGACGCGACGCCCGAGGGCCTGGGCCGCCCGCTGGGTGACGCGCTGCTGGAGCCCACGCGCATCTATGTGAAGGACGCGCTGGCGCTGTTGGCGGAGGTGAAGGTGAAGGGCATGGCGCACATCACCGGCAGCGGGATTCCGGGCAACCTGCCCCGGTGCCTGCCGGATGGGACGCGCGCGGTGCTGAGCGAGAAGTCGTGGGTGAAGCCGCCCATCTTCGACCTGATTGCGAAGCTGGGCAGCGTGGCCCGGGACGAGATGTTCAACACGTTCAACATGGGCCTGGGCCTCATCGTCGTGGTGGCACAAGAGGACGTCGCGAAGGCGCTGGAGGTGCTGCGCGCTCGGGGCGTGGAGGCCAGCGAGGTGGGCCGGGTGGAGGCGGGCCAGGGCGAGGCCACGGCGGTCATCGAGCCATGAGCGGACGGCGGGTCCGGCTGGGCGTGCTCGTCAGCGGCAGCGGGAGCAATCTCCAGGCGCTGCTCGACGCGTGCGCGCGCGAGGACTTCCCGGCCGAGGTGGCCTGCGTGGTGTCGAACGTGCCCACCGCCTACGCGCTCGAGCGGGCTCGCGCGGCGGGGGTGTCGGCCGTGGTGGTGGACCACAAGGCCCACGCCTCGAAGGTGGAGTTCGAGGCGGCGCTGTTGGAGGCGCTGCGCGCGGCGGGTGTGGAGTGGGTGTGCCTGGCGGGGTTCATGCGGTTGTTGAGCGCGGACTTCCTGGGGCGCTTCGCGGGCAAGGTGCTGAACGTCCACCCTTCCCTGCTGCCGTCGTTCCCGGGGCTGCATGCGCAGCGGCAGGCACTGGAGCGGGGCGTGAAGGTGGCCGGGTGCACGGTGCACTTCGTGGATGCGGGCACGGACACCGGGCCCATCATCGGGCAGGCGGCCGTGCCGGTGCTGCCGGATGACGACGAGAAGAGCCTGAGCGCGCGCATCCTCATCGAGGAGCATCGGCTCTATCCGTTGGCCGTGCGGCTCGCGGTGACGGGGCAGGTGGCGATGGATGGGATGCGCACTCGCGTGGCGGCGGTGGCGACGGCGGGAGAACTGGCGCTGCGCAGTCCCGGGGCCGTGAAGTGACGGGCTCGCGAGGGCCTTCCGGCGCTCTCGGTGACGCGGCTGGCGGAATGGAGCCGGTCACGGAGCATGCAGACCTGTCGAGGTCCGGCTCAGCGCAGGCGTGCGCGGACCCGTCAAAGGGTGACAGGCGCGCGGCGCTTCGCGAGGCATCCACGGTGCTCGTGAGCGCGTGCCTGCTCGGGGAAGCCTGCCGGTACGACGGTCGCTCGCAGCGTTCTGAGAGAGTGCTCGCGGCGCTGGAGGGAAAGGCCGTCGTTCCCGTCTGCCCCGAAGTGGGTTCGGGCCTGCCCATCCCTCGTCCTCCCGTGGACCTCTGTGGTGGCTCGGGTGTCGATGTCTGGGCCGGACAGGCGCGGGCGCTGGAACGAGAAGCTCGCGTCGACCGGACCGAGGACTTCAAGCGAGGCGCCCAGTTGGCCCTGGAGGCCGCGCGCAACTTCGGTGCTTCAGTAGCGCTGTTGAAGGAGAAGAGCCCCTCCTGTGGCAGCCAGCGCGTCTACGAATCCGGAGTCCTGCGCCCCGGGGAAGGCATCACCACCGCCCTGCTGCGCGCCCACGACGTCACCGTCGTCAGCGACGAGGAGCTGTAGCCGGCCAGTCACCTCCGGGACCGACGGGGCTCCTTCTTGACGGCCCCAGCGAGTGCAGTTCGCGTCAGTCCAGCGCCTTCAGCACCTCGAACAGCCGGGTCATCAAGCCGTGCAGTTCCCGAGTCTCGTCCGTGCCCAGGCGCCTGGCCACCCGCCGGTCTATCTCCACCAGCTTCGTCGTCCCATGCCGCATGGCCGCGATGCCCTTCTCCGTCAGCAGGACCCTTCGAGCACGGGCATCATCGGGGTCCGGCTCGATCCGCACCGCGCCGAACTCCGCGAGCTCCGCGATGACTGGCTGGACCGCCTGCTTCGTCACCCCGAGGCTGCGCGCCAGTTCGGTGATGCGCACACCCTCCGGATTCTCCAGATACGGCAGGAGCCGCGCGTGGACCTCGCGCATCATGGGCCAGCCGGCCTCGCTGTTGACCGCCCGCATCCCCAGCTCGTTGAACAACTGCCCACACCGGATGAGCACGTAACCCAGGCTGCTGGCCTGAAGCTTCTTCACGTCCTCGAGCGCGTCCTTCCTCTTCATCGGTCAAGTCTACTTGACTTAATTGGTCAAGCACCATTGACTATCATCCCATGCAAGTTCCCGCCTGGGTCGACCGCGAGGCATTTCCCTTCAACGTGCGTGAGGTGGCAGGGCTGTCGGTGGTGGACGAGGGCCAGGGTCCGCCCATCGTCTTCGTACATGGAACGCCCACCTGGTCCTTCGAGTGGCGCGCGCTCATCAGCGCCTTCTCGGCCACCCACCGTTGCATCACGGTGGACCACCTGGGCTTCGGCCTGTCGCCACGGCCTCCGGACGCGGACTACTCGCCCGAGGCCCATGCGCGCCGCTTCGCCGCGGTCATCGAGGCGCTGGACCTCCCTCGCTTCACCCTGGTGGCCCACGACTTCGGCGGTCCCATCTCCCTCGATTTCGCGCTCGCCCATCCGGAGCGAATCGAACGCGTGGTGCTCATCAACACCATCGCCTGGCCCTTCGTCGACGAGCCCTCACTCGCGAGGGCCGCGCGCATGGCGGGGGGCGGGCTCTTCCGCTGGCTGTATCGGAACCTGAATCTCTCGTTCCTCATCGCGAAGTCGGCCTGGGGCAAGGGCCCGCGTCCCGAGAAGACGTGGAGCCAGTACACCCGCATGTTCCCCGACCCCGACTCTCGCGAGCGCGTGCTCTGGGCCCTCGCGAAGAGCCTCAGCGCGTCCACTCCGTTTCTCCAGTCGCTCTGGGAGCGGCGTGAACGATTCGCGAAGACGCCCGTCCACTTCATCTGGGGCCTGCGCGACGGCGCCTTCCCGCCCGCGGTCCTGGAGCGGTTCCGGAAGGCCTGGCCTCACGCCACCGTGGACACCCTCGCCGACGCGGGCCACTGGCCTCACGAGGAGGCCCCAGGGGCCTGCGTCGACTTCCTGAAGCGAGCCCTGAAGAGCCCCTCCGGTTCGAACTGAGCGCTCAGCTCCGCGCCAGCACGAGCTCGTCGCCGTCGCGAGGCGCGAAGCACGCCTCCACGTCCGCCTCCGAGACATCACCCAGCGTTCCGGGGTGCCAGCGCGGCTTGCCATCCTTGTCCACCAGCACCGCGCGGATGCCCTCGCGGAAGTCCGCGCGCGCCGTCATCGACTGACTCAGCCGGTACTCCACCGTCACCATCTCGTCGTAGTCCCGCGTGCGCCCCATCCGGAGCTGCCGCAGTGAGACCTTGAGGCTCGTCGGGCACATGTGCACCAGCGTCGCCCACGTCTGCTGGGCCCACGCCGTGCCCTCCGCCTCCAACGCCTGCTGGATGTCCTCCACCCGCTCCGCCGCGAAGCACCGGTCCATCGCCGCGTGCTGCGTGGCCAGCACCGACGTCCCCGCGTCCGCGTGGAAGCTCCCGAGAATCCGCTCCACCACCG
>NZ_JABXEM010000303.1:0-12889 GCF_013372595.1 Myxococcus sp. AM011 | reverse complement strand
ACCCCCGTCTTCCCCGCCCCCGACACCGGCGGCGGCATGGCGGAGGCCGAGTAACCGGCCCCGCAAGCGAGCCTGGGCTTGCCTGCCTGCCCTGGGTAGGCAACCCAGGTCCGCGAAATCACTGGATTTTCGTTCAGTACCCCAGACAGAGGGGCAAGCAGGCATTTCCCCTCTGAAAGGCCATGTCAGACCCCCCAGCTAAGAGTTGGGGGGTGAGCCACTCGAACCAGAACAGCTCCTCAACGCGCGTGCTCGAGCAGCGGAACCTGCTCGGAGGGATGGACCTCAAGCCCGTGCTCGGCGGTGGAGGGCGCAAGCGCGCCCGCAGCTTCCATGTCGCCACGGAGAAACGGGTGGGCTTCGCCGCGGCGCTGGCGCTGGTGGTGGCGCATGGCCGCGAGAAGGCCAAGGAGATTGGCGTCACGTCGCTCAAGCAGTGCCCGCGCTGCGACCACGTGGGCCCCACGGAGCAGGACTTCGGCTACCGCATCATGAGCGGCGAGCGCCGGCCCCAGTCCTGGTGCCGGGGTTGCCGGGGTCAGCACCGGGAGGCCGAGGCCAGCGAGTCCACGCAGACGACCAGCGTCTCGCACGGCGAGGTGGGCTGGCTGTTCCCGCCCGAGAGCACGACGAGCACCCGCCCGCCCCGGCGTGGCAAGCGCTCGTCGACGTGAAGCGGGTGGAGTGAAGAACCTTTCCGCCGAGGGCCTTGGGGCTCCAGGCTCCGGGTCGACCCCGTGGCCGGGCCCTCTCCCTCGGGGGAGAACGCCGAGCGGCCGGGCGGTCCCCCGAGTACGGAGCACGGAGCACAGCCCCTGCTCCGGTCCCTGGAGGGAGTTGGAAAAGCCGTGGCGCCGTCCTTACCTCACCAGGGAAGGAGGCATCATGGCCGTTCGGACCAAAATGGCGGGAGTGAAGAACAAGCGACGGGTGGCTTCGGCGGACGAAGCCCAGCCCAACGTCCAGGCCAGCAACGGGCGCAAGACGCTGCCCCGGGATGAGGCGGCCGCGCTGCGCCGCACGAAGAACCTGTCGCGAGTGACGCTCGGCCCCGCGGCGGAGACGCATGAGCCCAAGAGCAACACCCGGCGCCGCACGTCGCTGAACGGGCGCAAGAAGGCGCCCAGCGAGATGGCCATCAAGCATCGGGGCGGACCGCGCAAGCGCGCGCGCCTCCACGGCGGCTGACACGTCAGCCAGGGCCCTTCGCAACCACCTGCGCCGCCCCGTCCGGAACTCCGGGCGCGGGCGGTGTCGTCGTTTCAGGGGCTCAGCCCGTGACGCGCTGGCGGCGCAGGCGGGTGACGAAGGCCTCGAAGGCGACGTAGGACAGGGGCAGCAGCAGGGCGAAGGAGATGGTGAGGCCCGTCAGGTAGGGGAAGGACAGGGGCTCGCGCAGGTGGGCACCGATGGACGCGAAGAGGCTCCCTGGGTGCGTGAGCACGTGCCAGCTGTTCCACCGCTCCACGCGGCCCAGGTAGATGCCGTAGCCGCACAGGAGCGAGGTGACTCCAACGAAGGTCCAGGCGCTGCGCCGGCCCCATCGCTCCTCCAGCCACTGCTTCCAGATCTCCAGCGAGAGCAGGCCGAGCATCCACCCGGTGGCGGCGAACAGGGCGAGCAGGGCCGCGTCGAACCAGAGCGGGATGCCGGGCCGCTGGTGCAGGTGGATGAAGTCGGTGAGCAGGTAGGGCGCATTGGGGAACAGCGCGAGCCAGCCGGCGGCGAGCGGCGCCAGCACCCAGCCGCGTCCATGGCCCCGCACCATGAGGACCCGCGCGAGCAGGGCGAGGACATAGGGCGCCCAGGCGAGGAACAGGTTCCACGCGAGGAAGGCGAAGCTGGCGTGCTCGCTCCAGTCGAGGCGGATGGCCAGCAGGCACGCCGCGAGGACGGTGCACAGCACCGCGGGCAGCAGGCCATGGCGACGCGACACGGACAGCAAGGACATGGGAGGGGACATGGCGTGCGGTGGCGGTGCCGCGCCCCGTGGCCCGGTGGCCACGGTGGACGGCGCGAAGTGTGGATGTTGCTTCGGGTGCCTGACATCGGAAGCCCGTGCACGGAAGGTTGAGCAAGGCGCGGGCCAGTGTGGACGTGAGTCCCGACGACCACACGGAGCTCACGGGCCCGGAGGCCAGAGCGCGCTGACGCTCGGGTCATCTGGCAGATAGACGACCCAGATTCCTTCTCCCGGGCGACGCTGGAGGTCCAGGACATGCGGCGACGGCATGGCACCGTGCAGCAGTTCTCCGTGCACGGTGAAGACGTACTCGAGTCGCACCACGCTGCCTGCCTTCACGCCAGGGACGAAGTCTCGCTCCACCCGGGTGAGCTCCGCCGCGGCGGGCAGGCCCCAGCGCAGCGCATGCAATCGCTGGCGTTGCTCGCGCCGGAGCGCCGGGGGCCAGGCCGTGCGCCGCAGCAACATCCCCAGCCCTCCGAGGATGACGGCCGGCACACCCAAGGGCCTCAGGTAGGCCACCGCCACTGGCACCATCAACAGACCCACGGTGAGCAGGAATGTGCCCAACGCGTGCCTCGAGCTGCTCGCCGGACGCCACACGGCCTGGCGCTGCGCCCGGGTGAGTGCGCGCGGTGGCAAGGGTGGCGGCGCGCCTCGGGCCGCGCGCAGGACTTCCGACAGCGAGCCTCCGCAGACCGAGCAGCGCTCGTCAGGCCCTATCAGGACGACGTGCGCACATGAGGGACAGACCCAACGGGCATCCACGGACTCCCGCGTCGGCTGGCCACGTCGTTGCACAACGGAGCATGGGAGCACCACCCCGTGCTCTCGCGCAACCAGGCCAGGGGCTGAACCCGCTGCGTACCTCGGATGCCGCCGTCAGGACCCGCGGCGCATTGTCGTCACTTTGAACTGAGCGCGCCCGGCAGAAAAAGTCCTACACGCTCATCAATGACGGTTCGAGTCCGTCCACCTCCACTTGCTTATGGGGGTGACGCCGCGGGTGCGGCACCTGACTCTTAATCAGACCCCAATGGCTTGTTCACTCGGGCGCGCTCAAGCCTCCCCTTCCTGATGTCACCTCATCCCACGGACGACCCACCGCTTCGGTGCGGGCTCGGGCGTCGCCGGGGACTCGAGCCGTGACTCAGCTCCGAGGCACTCCCGACAACGCCAGCACCCGTGACTCCAGTTCCGGGTGATTCGCGAGCGCCTGCTCCACCCAGGCCGAGACGAGCTGGGAGACGTCGGCCTTCGCCTCCGGATTCGCGAGCTCCTCCTGCGTGGGCCCGTGCCACACGGTGTGAGGCACGACAAGTTCCACCACGGCCGTGAGGTGTCGCAGCAACGCCGCATCCGTGAAGGACAGCTCGTCCTGTCCGGGACCACGAGCCTTCATCCTGGCACGCAGGGCCTTGCGCAAGCCGAGCACGAGCCCGTCATGGTGCGTGCCATCGAGCGTGCACTCGCGCAGGTTCGCCCATGACCGCACCCCGTGGCCAAGGGCTTCGCCCCACTGGAGCGCGAGCCGTACCCGCGTCGTTCCCGCCTGCCCCTCGAAGCTCCAGGGCGAGTGGATGGGTTGGGAAGAATCGGAGAGCTCGACGCAATAGTCCGGGAGCCCCCGCTCGCGCCGGTAGCGCTCGTCCAACCCTGTCGCTTCGTCACGGAGCCGCCAGGTGATGCCCGCATGAAAGGCCGAGAACGACGCGAGCCTTCCCCTCAACCACTTCACGGAGAATCGACTGGATGGGTCGAAGATGGTGGCGTCCGGCATGAACGTGATGTGGAGGCCGGTCTCCGAGGCGGACGGCTCCGCTCCGGGCGCGACGGCATGGGGTTCGCCCTGGGGAAGCCCTTCACGGAAGCGCTGACGCCACCGCTGGCCTCCCGCCCAGGCGACGACCTCCAGCGACGAGGCGAGCGCGTTGACGAGCCCCAGGTCCACGTAGGGAACCGGGAAGATGACGCCTCGAGGCATCCCAGGCCGCGTCTCTGCATTCATGTCGAAGTTCACGAACGTGAGCCACTGCCCGACATCCTTGATGAGCGACGTGCCGGAAGGCCGGGGCCATGGCCAGCCATCAAAGGAAATCCCGCAGGAGCCATCCGCGCCCAGGGTCAGGGAGATCTCCCGAACCCGCCCTTCCCTGCCCGCGATGACCCCCAGCAAGAGCAGGGACTCAGCAAGCCGGGTCAGGCCGTATCCATACGTATCCCCGATGTACATCCCAGGCCTCCGGCGGATGGCCTGACGTAATTCCTCTCCACTGGTAAGCATGTCCGGACAATACCAGACAGGAACCCAGGACTCAGCCGTTCATCGCTCTTCGGCCGCGATTTTCGAGGGCCGAAATCAACGCCGCCTCTTGACTCCCGCCAGCGTCAGCACCCCGAAAATCACGAGGCCGGGAGCACTGGAACAGCCACCCTCCGAGGCCTCGTCCGGTGCCTCGGGCTCGGGGTCTGGAGGCGGTGGTGCGCAGGGCGTGAAGCAACGACAAGCGTCGTCTCCTTCCGACTCCAACCGGGCACAGACTCCTCCCGCTCCGCACGCGGAATCCTCGGCGCAGGTCGCGCCAAAAGAACCCTCTCGAAGCGCGGGCAGGAGGCACCTGCCTGGGGCTCCCTCCGTCGTGACGCAGGTGAGTCCAGAGGGGCACTCTGCGTCCTCTTCGCAGGCTTCACGGCACAGCGCCTCGGGCGCGAGCGTGGACACAGGAGCGGGTGGTGTGCTGGCGAGAAACGGAAGGATGAAGTCCTCCAGCAGCGCGTCCACTCGCACGTTCACGGCCTCGGCACGACAAGCCACGTCACCGCTCACGGTGAGCCCGACGAGGACTCCGTCGCTCGCGAGCACGGGGCCTCCGCTGTCACCCACGCAACTCATGCCTGGTGCTGGGCCTGCTCGAAAGGCCGCGGGCTCCACGCTCGCAATCTGAAGCACTCCCTGACGTCGACGACCCGACGGCGCATTCACGTCCTTTGTGTCGCCATAGCCCACGGCTCGCACGCGCGAGCCCTCGGCCAAGGCCACGTGGGCATCCGGAAGAGCTACAGGCGAGACATCGACTGGAGCCGCGAGCCGCAGCAGCGCCGCGTCGTAGGCATGGGTGCTCGGCACATAGCGCGGATGGATGACCGCGCGAGATACGCGGAGGAAACGACCAGCGCCATCCGGCGTCGGCGACACCACCGTTCCGAAGAACACCTCGTGCGCGCCCTCAGCGCCGAACAGGTCCAGACAGTGCGCCGCCGTCAGCACCACATCCGGCGCGATGAGCACTCCGGAGCAGAGCAGCATCGGTGACTCTCCACTGCACCGGGTCCGGCGAGTCACCAGTGCCACCGTGGCGACATCATCGGGCGCGTCCGTGCCCTGGACGATGGGATGTGACACCTGCCCTGGCATGGCGAGTGTCGCTCCGTGCTCGTCCGCGACGGGTGCACAGGAGACCAGTCCCATCAGCACCCCGAACACGAGACATCGCACGATGCGAAATGAGGACCCACCAAGAGGCGCTCTCCGAGGCGGGGTGCGAAAGCGCATGCCAGAGACAGCGGTCATGACTCGCTCCGAGGTAATCGTCCGCCAGCGGCGGTTCGGTGCGAATGCCCGCCGAGCGTCAGACCGTGCACGATGACCTCGTCGACGCGAGACAATCCTTCGTCCAGCAGTCCCTCGGTGGTTTGCTCACGTGAAGACTCACTGGCCAGACTCCCGCGCCCATCCACGAGGCACCTGCTCCGTCCAGCATCATGATTGACAGCCTCCCGCACCTGGCACGGGGACTCGCCCTTCGCCGCTGACGGGCCACTCCACCGAAGCCCAGCAACCGAGGAACACCGATGCCCTTGTCGATTCGACCCGAGACGCCCGCCGACAGCGCCACCATCGAACGGCTCACCACCGCCGCGTTCCAGGACGCACCCCACACGAGCCACACCGAGCAGTTCATCGTCAACGCGCTCCGACGGGCCGGCGTGCTGTCCGTGTCCCTGGTCGCGGAGGATGACGGGGTCATCGTCGGCCATGTCGCGCTCTCTCCCGTCCACCTCTCGTCCGGAGAGCCAGGCTGGTACGGCCTGGGCCCCATCTCCGTGCTGCCCGACCGCCAGGGCCAGGGCATCGGCGCCCGACTCATGACGTCGGCGCTGGCCGAGCTGCGGAACCTCGGCGCCTCGGGCTGTGTGCTGCTCGGCGACCCGGCCTTCTACCAGCGCTTCGGCTTCCTGCCTCGACCCGGCCTGGTGCTGCCCGACGTGCCCGCCGAGTACTTCCAGGCGGTCTCCTTCACCGGACACTGGCCCGTCGCACAGGTGACCTATCACGACGCGTTCAACGCGACGGAGTGAGCAGGGCACATCACTGCGCCGGACGTCCTTCCCGAGCAGCCTCCTCCGCCGCCGCTTCGGTCAGCGTGCGAACCTCCTCACGCAGCTTCACCAGCCGGACCCGGTGACGCTGGAGGAGCGTCTCCACCTGGCGCACGCGCTCCGGGTCACCCCGCGCATCCACGGTGTCCCGCTCGTGCTCCAGCCGCTCCACCTCGCGCCCCAGCAGCGTGGTGATGTGCGTCGTCTTCTCCAGCTTCCACTGCGCCGTCTGGGGCAGCTCCGGCTGAAGCTCGTCATTCATTTGCGGCGGGGGATTCGCCACCTCCGGCTCCGGCGCCACATCCCCGGGCCGCAGGGCCACCACGGTGGCGTCACGTGGGGCCGCCTCGGACTCCGGCGGGGACTCGGGGGCCGGTGCCACCGCCGCCACGGCGCGAGCGGGCGGGGGCGGTGACGGCGGCGCGGAGGCCGCCTCCACCACCTCGGGGGCACCAGGAGCCTCCGACGGGGGCGCGGGCCACAGCAGGCCCAGCGTCAAGGCCACGCCGAGCGCCACTCCCGCCGCCAGCATCAGTCGGTTCCGACTCTTCATCGCTCGCCCTCGTCAGAAGCGGACGCGCCAGCCACCGGCGTGACGCTCCACGCGCAACAACCACGGCTCCTTGCCAACCTCGCCGTCACGCGCGATTCGCGCCCGCACCAGCACCGCGTCCGCATCCCTGCCATCCAACTTGGACTCGACGATACCGACCAGCGACAGGCCGTGCTCGTGCATCTCCCGCACGGCCTCCTCGCACGGACGCATGCTCCCCCCGGTGGCCAGCAGCGGTCCCAGCACCGCGCAGTCCTCCGAGGGGAGCGCCTCGAAGAAGCGCCGCACCGTCTCCTCCGCGGCCTCCGTCTTCGAGGCCGTGGACGAACACGCGAGCAGGGCCCACACGGCGGCCCCACTCACCCACACGCCCCTGCTTCCACGACGAATGCGCATGTCTCAGTAGCAGTTGGAGGCGAACAGCTCGTCGTCCGTGGCGGACACGAACTGGTCATCACACCAGGCGCTCGCCAGCACGTGGCCGTTGCGCACGCAACCGTCGTGGTTCGTGGCATCCAGCGTGTACTGGGTGTCACCACCGCACCCGCCGCCGCAGCGGCCGAAGCAGTTGCCCATCACCTTGGGGCGCGACCAGTGGTCCGGCTCGCCGCACAGCCAGGTGCTCCCGCTCATGTAGAACTCGTCGCCGCCGCACGACGTGTGGTCGCCGAGCTGGGCGATCTGCTGGTTGCCCGCGAAGTTGAAGTTGCCCTTGTTGCAGTCGTGCTTCGCGTACGAGTACCAGTTGTAGACGCCCCCACAGCTCCCCGTGTTCTTGCCGTTGCAGCGCGCATAGCTGCACAGCATGGTGTAGCCACGGCCCTGCTCGCCCATCACCGTGCGCTGGAGCTCCACGGTGGACGGGTGCTGCGCCCACAGGCCCACCGCGCGGCGCAGATACATCGCCTCCGGAGCCGCCGCGTCACCCGTGGGGAGCTCGGCGCTCAGCGCGTCGTAGAACGCCGACAAGAGCTCCCGGTCCGCGTCCGTCAACTGCGTGTCGGCGGCGCCCTCGTCCGCGAAACCATCCATCGTGGACACGCCACTGGCCGGGTCCAGCAGACCGGCGAGCGTCATCCCGCGCAGCCGCACCTCCAGGCTGTACACACCGGGCTCCACCTCGCGCGCGGAGAACGAAACCTCGCCTCCGTCCCGAGCGAAGGTGCCTCGCGTGTCGCCCGTCTCGGCGGACAGCGACAGCCCCTCCTGCCTGGGCTGAGAAGGCTCACCGCCCGAACCACCACAGGCCCACAGCATCAACGTCGCGACCGCACAGAGCACCTTGCGCATACCGTTGCATTCCCTCCGGCCAGGGGACTCGGCCCCGAAAGACAAGCGGTGGTACCGGGCGCCCCGCTCTCACTCAAGGCCGGGTGCGTCACGTTTTCCTCGACTCGCACGACCCGTGTGAAACATGAACCATGTCTCACGGGTGAGCAGAGACCCGGCCCTGTTTCACCGCGCACCCGGGACACGGAAGATGGGCAGCGTGCCGGCGACCCGCTCCAGCTCCACGCCTCCGTCCGGCAGTGACTCCCTCGTACCGACGACGAGCAATCCCCCGGGCGCGAGCCGGGACACGAGCCCCGCGAGCACCTCGCGCTGGAGCGACGGCGCGAAGTACGTGAAGGCGACGTTGCGACACAGGATGAGGTGGAACGGCCCCGGCGGCATGCGGGCCCGCAAGTCTTCGTGGAGGAAAATGAGACCCTCACGGTACTCGGGGGTGAGACATGGCTCGACGGCGGGGCCGGAGAAGACGCGGGGCCGCCAGTCCGTGGGCAGTTCGCGCAGGGTGCCCTGCGGGTAGCAACCGCGTCGGGCGCGGGCGAGCAGGGCCGCGTCCGCCTCCGTGGCGAGCAGCTCCAGCCGGGCCTGGGGAAAGCGCGGCAGGAGGCCCAGGCGGAAGAGGATGCTCACCGTGTAGGGCTCCTCGCCGGACGCACAGCCCGCGCTCCAGACGCGGAGCACGGGGGAGGATTGGAGCAGCGCGGGGAGCAGCTCGTCCCTCAGTGCATCGAAGACGCGTGCGTCGCGGTAGAAGCGGGAGATGGTGACGCGACAGAGTGCGTCCAGCACGGCCCACTCCTCCGGGTCCGACTCCAGCCGGTCGCGATACTCGGCGACGCGCGCGAGCCCCAGCTCCTGGAGCCTCCGCCCCATGCGCTTGCAGACCTGCCCGCGCACCCGGTGGAACCCCTCCAGGCGCAATCGCAGCCGGGGCGCGGCCCACCGCAACAGCGCTGTGCAGTCGTCGTCCTTCAACGCGTGCTCCCGTTCACACCCGGCCCCTTCACCCTGTCCGTATACCTCCTGCCCTCGCCGACAGGTCCACCAAGAGAACGTCAGGCGCGCCGGGGGACAGGCGAGCGAAGCAGGCCGGGATGTGGCATGACGCTCGGACGTTTGCGATGGAACCCGGAGGAATCTGCCCTTGAAGAGACTGACTGCGCTCACCCTGACGGCGGCCCTGGCGGCGGCCGGCTGTACGCATGGCTCCGCGGCCACCGAGCCGACCACCCCTCCCGAGCAGGCCACCGCGCCCGCCGCGCCCACGCCGGAGGCCGCTGCTCCCGCCGCCCAGCCGATTCCCCCGCCCCGCACGGCCGACGTGCTCGCCGGCACCGCGGAGGCCTTCACCGCCGCGTGCACCGCCGACATCGAGCGGGCCCAGGCGCAGGTCACCGCGCTGAAGAAGCTGGACGCGCGCAAGGACGGCAAGGCCGTGCTCGCGGCGTATGACGAGGCGACGGGCTCGCTCATCTCCGCGGCCAACCGCTCCAGCCTCGCCCGCGAGGTCCATCCCCTGCCGGCGTTCCGCGACTCCGCCCGCGAGTGCGAGCAGCGCGTGGACACCACCAACGTGGAGATTTCGCAGGACCGCGGCGTCTATGACGCCCTGTCCGCCGTGGACCTGTCGCAGGCGGACGGGCCGACGAAGTACTGGATGGAGCGCACGCTGCTCGACTTCCGCCGCGCCGGCGTGGACCGCGATGACGCCACGCGCGCGAAGGTGAAGTCGCTGAACGAGGAGCTGCTCAAGCTGGGCCAGCAGTTCGGCAAGAACATCGCCGAGGGCGTGCGTCAGGTGTCCCTCACGCCGAAGGAGCTGGACGGGCTGCCCGCGGACTACGTGAAGTCGCACCCGGTGGGGAAGGACGGCAAGGTGGTCATCACGACCAACTACCCGGACTACTTCCCCTTCATGACGTACGCGAAGGACGGCAAGGCGCGCGAGA
Organism: Myxococcus sp. AM011; assembly: GCF_013372595.1. NCBI lineage: Bacteria > Pseudomonadati > Myxococcota > Myxococcia > Myxococcales > Myxococcaceae > Myxococcus > Myxococcus sp. AM011. The sequence goes on along the minus strand of NZ_JABXEM010000303.1, from coordinate 2,754 downwards.
AGCTGTGGCGCACCTACCGCCAGCGCGCGTTCCCGGCCAACCAGGAGGTGCTGTCGCAGCTCATCTCCAAGCGCTACGAGCTGGCCACGCTGCTGGGCTATCCGAGCTGGGCCGCGTACACCACCGAGACGAAGATGACGCGCACGCAGCAGGCGGCGTCGGAGTTCATCGACCGGCTGGCGGCGGCCACCCAGGCCCGCGCGAAGCAGGAGTTCGCGGACCTGCTGGCGCGCAAGAAGAAGGACGTCCCGAGCGCCAAGACGCTGGAGCCGTGGGACCAGGACTACTACGAGGACCGGCTGCGCGCGGAGCGCTTCGGGTTCGACTCGCAGGAGGTGCGGCCCTATCTGGAGTACGGCCGGGTGAAGGCGGGGGTGATGGACGTCACCTCGCGCATCTGGGGGATTGAGTACCGCCGCGCCGACGACGCGAAGGTGTGGCACCCGGAGGTGGAGGCCTACGACGTGCTCGAAGGGGGCACGCTGTTGGGCCGCATCTACCTGGACATGCACCCGCGCGACGACAAGTACAAGCACGCGGCGCAGTTCGACCTGGCGTCGGGTCAGGCCGGCAAGCGGCTGCCGGAGGGCACCCTGGTGTGCAACTTCGCGCGCCCCGGCGAGCTGATGACGCATGACGAGGTGGAGACGTTCTTCCACGAGTTCGGCCACCTGCTGCACGCGGTGTTCTCCGGCAAGCAGCAGTGGAGCGGAATCACCGGCATCCGCACGGAGTGGGACTTCGTGGAGACGCCGTCGATGCTGCTCCAGCAGTGGGCGGGCAATCCGCAGGTGCTCAAGGAGTTCGCGAAGCACCACGAGACGGGCGCGGCGATTCCGGCGGAGCTGGTGCAGAAGCTGAACGCGTCGAAGGAGTTCGGCAAGGGCCTGTGGGCGCGGCGGCAGTTGTTCCTGTCGGCGGTGAGCCTGGACTACTACTCGCGCAAGCCGGGCTTCGACACGACGACGGCGCTGGTGGAGCAGCAGACGAAGCTCAGCCCGTTCAAGCACGAGCACCGCCCGGGCACGCACTTCGAGTTGGCCTTCGGGCACCTGGATGGGTACTCGGCCGCGTACTACACGTACCTGTGGTCCTCGGTCATCGCGAAGGACCTGGAGACGGAGTTCCAGAAGAAGGGCTACCTGGACCGTGAGACGGCGATGAAGTACCGCCGCACCGTGCTGGAGCCGGGTGGCTCCAAGCCCGCCGCGGAGCTGGTGAAGGACTTCCTCGGTCGCGACTACGGCTTCGACGCGTACCGCGCCTACGTGGACGCGGCGAAGTAGCCTCGCGTGTTGCTCCTGGGGAGCCCGTGACTCACGGGCTCCCCTCGTCGTCTTCCTTCGCGAGCGCGGCGTCGAGCTCCGCGCCCAGCGGGTAGATGACCAGGTGCCGCGAGGGCTCGCTGCCGTGGCTCACCGCCTCCAGCGGGTAGCGGCTCACCAGGCGGTGCTGGAGCTTGCGCACCCGGGACTGGCGCGGCGCCAGGGTCACCGAGACACCTTCGCTCAAGGCCCGCTGCACCGCGTGCTCGGCCTCCGTGACGGCGTCGCGGACCTCGTCCTCGTCCACGCCTTCCAGCACGTTGAAGAACGCCTTCAATGCGCGACGCAGCTCCGTGGAGCTGGCGCGCTTCACCGCCTCCACGCGCGCGCCTGTCTTCGCGACCACCCGCCGCATCCTCGGGTCGTTCGCGCGAGAGCGCAGCGTCACCACCAGGTCCGCGGACTCCAGCCGGCTCACCAGCCGGACCTCCACGGGTATCTCGCGCAGCACCCGGAGCAGCAAGTCGCGGTTCACTCCGTGGGGATAGAGGCGCGTGAGCCCCTTGGGCTCCTCTGCGGGCCAGGCGTCGGGGGACTCGTCGACGCGTCGTGCGGAGAAGCGCGTCGACCGTGTCGCGGGAGGCATCGAGGGAGTGCCTGTGTCCCGAGACTCGGGCGAGCCGGCAGGCTCGGGATTTGTCCCTGGCTCCGAGACAACAGGCCGCGCGTGTTCTTCGGCATCCGCTTCCGTGGTCAGAACAAGCGGCTCGACTTCTTGCTCCGCTGCGACAGGAGCCCTCGACTCATTCAGGCCGTCACTTGAGTTCGACGGGGGCATGGCTCGCACACCACCGGGCCTCGTGATGCCCATCAACGAGGGCCGCTCCGCTCCCGCGCCCTGCCCCACCGGACGCCTCACCATCGGGCCGCGTCCCATTTCCACGGGAGGCAACGCCTTCGCCGGCTCCACCTCCACGCGGCCCGTCACCGCGTCCTGCCTTCGCCGCTCGCCGCCCACGTCCTTGCCCGCCAGCAATCGGTCCACCGCCTCCGCCGTGTCGGCGTGCACGCGCACCTCGTCGCGGCTCACCATCTCCACCACGATGTCGAACGTGGGCGGCGCCTTGCGCTCGCTCACCGTCTTCTGCGTGCGCCGACGCCGGGCCTCGTCGTCGCTCAGCGTGACCGTATGAACCCCGCCCACGAGGTCCGACAACGTGGGGTTCAGCACCAGGTTCTCCAGCGTGTTGCCGTGCGCCGTCGCCACCAACTGCACGCCGCGCTCCGCAATCGTCCGCGCCGCCGACGCCTCCGCCGACGTCCCAATCTCATCCACGATGATGGCCTCGGGCATGTGGTTCTCCACCGCCTCGATCATCACGTCGTGCTGCCGGTCCGGCCTGGACACCTGCATCCGCCGCGCACCCCCAATCCCCGGATGCGGCACGTCCCCGTCCCCGCCAATCTCGTTCGACGTGTCCACCACCAT
>NZ_JABXEM010000302.1:0-12897 GCF_013372595.1 Myxococcus sp. AM011 | reverse complement strand
GGGCTCGCCTCTGACCTTGCGAGGGGGCGCCCCTGGGGAGGGGCGTGGCTTCCGGAGGGCATGCCGAGGGGCGCGCCCGAGGTTGGACCGGAAGTTCGACTTTGAGCAGTCCATACGGCGGGGAGCGCGTCGAGGGGGCGCGCTCCCCGCGGTTCTTTTCAGGGCCTGACGGCCCGCCGCGCGTGAGCTACCGCGCGGAGTCGGACGAGGGCATCAGCTTGATGGGCTGGCCGTCGTCCCCCGTCACCACGTCACCCTGGGTCTTCTGCTGCTCCACGCTGGGCTCGCCCACGGAGAAGCTGGCCACCTTCGTCAGGGGAGCGCCTCGGAAGGTGCCGCTGACAGTGACGACCAGGTGCGAGCGCCCTTCGCCCGGAGCCAGGTCCACCTCCAGCGTGGTGGTGGTGGCCTGCTCGAAGCGGGCGCCCCGCAGGGGCGTGGAGTCGCTCGTCACGCGCAGCCCGTCCACGCCGGAGAGGCCCACCTGGACGTCTTCCGCGGGGCCCTGGAAGCGCAGGGTGATGGTGGCCTTGTCGCCGGCCACCTTGGCGCCCACCTCCACGGGCGCGCTGAGCTTGGCCATGGTGGCCCCGTTCGCTTGCGACGAGGTGTCCGCCGTGCCGCCCCCAGCGGTGCTGCTCTTCGCCGGAGAGGTGCAGGCCACCGGCGCCAGGAGCGCGAGGAGGCCGGAGAGGACCGCGGGTGCGATGCGATTCATGAGAACTCCTGGGGGAGACTGAAAGAGGCGAGGTCCGTTCATGGGCTGGTGATGGAGACGGAGTAGTTGTAGGTGCCCGTGCTTTCCTTGAAGCCCGTCACAATCAGCACGTATTGACGGTCCGCCTGGCTGGAGAAGCTGAAGGTCTCCGTGCCGGTGAGGAACTTGTCGGCGGAGCCCGCTTCGGTGCCTTGCTGCAGGGCCAGGATGCCCACGTCCTCGGTGGAGTTGGCGGAGACGTTCACCGTCCTGCCCGTGCCGTTGAAGACGTAGTACCGGTTCTGCTGCTGCTTGTTGGACTCCTCGCCGCCCGTGAGGGTGCCGTTGCTGTTGTACGGCAGCGACGCCACGGTCGTGTACATGGCCGCCAGCCGGCTGTCGCCCTCGCCGAAGGCGGAGCGAATCGAGCCAATCTGATAGTGGGCCGCCAGCGTGTCCAGGGCCGTCGCGTTGACGCCCGGCTGCGCCTTGAGCCCGTGGATGAAGGAGCCGATGGTCGTCAGCGCGGGCGTCGTCTTCTGCGGTCCCACCAGCACGTCGTACAGCGTGCCAATGCCGACGGAGACCTGGTCATACGAGGACTCGGCCGCGGTCGGCCCGTCGAAGATGTCGTAGAGCAGCCGCATGACGGTGAACTCGGAGAAGACGCCCGGCGTCGCGTCATCCGTGGGCGAGGGTGGCGTCTCCATGTCGAAGCCGAAGGAGGTCAGCCGGCCCCCTTGCCAGTAGGTGTCCGCGTAGACGGGGTCTGGCAGGAGGATGGCGGAGAGCGCGTTGCCGTAGCCCTCGCCGAAGGCGATGCGCGGGTCCAGCACGTCGCCGCCGGTGTGCGGGCCGCCCGGGTTGTCCGCGCGGGAGAGGTTGGCCTCGAAGAAGTGCCCCCACTCGTGGGCGATGACGTGGTTGTCGAACTCGTCGGTGTCCACGTTCTCCTTGCCCAGCACGTAGACTTCATTCTCCGTGGGCGAGAAGTGCGAGGTGCCAATCTGCCCGCTGGCGGTGTTGCCGCGCTCCGGGACGTTGTTCGGGCTCCAGTTCACCTTGAGCGGCGGAAAGGGGACCGTGCGCACGGCGAGGAAGGCCCGTGACGCGGTGTACAACGTGTCCAGGATGGCGAAGGGCGCGGCGACGCGCTGGGCCGCGTTGTAGGAGGAACCCGTCCAGCCGTGGCCCGCGTGCAAGTCCCTGCTCGTGGCGCCGCCGGAGATGGTGGCGGACACGGCCCAGATGGCGTTGCCCGACGTGTTGTCCTCCACCTGGATGGAGGGCGTCGTCGTCTTCGCCAGGGTCGCCAGCGTCAGGTTGGCGCCGGTGCCCGCGGTGTAGGTGAGCTGGTAGCGACCGTCCTCGCCCGTCAACGCCGTGCCGAGCACGACGGCGCCCCGCATCACCTGGACGGTGGCGTTGCGCACGGGCCTCACGCTCGTCTGCGGGAAGGCCAGGGTGCCGCCACGGGTGGGCGTGGTGGTGAAGGTGGCGGGAACGAAGTCGTACGTCACCCTGCCGCTGAGGGTGGCGGTGACTGGAGGGCCCGCATCGGGCTCGGGTACCCCTGAATCGGGCTGACCTCCCCCGTCGGGCTTGTCGTCGTCATTGTCATCCCCGGGACAGCCGAACACGGTGAGACTGAGCGCGAGCGCCAGAATCGCGCTGGTGCGGCCCCAGACCGATTTGCGAGACACGTACATTCCGTCCTCCCCCTTCCTTTCGCTTTCGATGGGTGGTGGGCATTCTCGGCGCGTCTCTCCGGAACTTCAAACGCCCCGACGCGACAAGTCCCCTCGGGACGCGAATTGTCGGGGAAGGATGGCCACCGGGGCGCCAGGAGCGTCCTGGCGGTCGGACCCGCCTTCGTGGCTCGCCGGGCGGGTTGGCCCGGGCCTGGGACCCGGGTGTGGGTTGGCGGTGGAGCAGAGCGCGCGCAACGTTGACCCAGGTGTCGCGCGCGGGCGGCGAGCGACCCGCCGACGCACCGTCTCCTCGCCATGCCCTCTTCGAGCGACAGCCCGAGCCTGCCCCTCCACGTCGGGAAGGGTGTGTCCGGCGAGGAGGAGGAGTGCCTCTTCGAGGCCGTCGTCACCAGCATGGCGGAGGGTGTGACGGTGGCGGACGAGCGGGGCCGTTTCGTCTTCGTCAACCCCACCGCGGCGCGATTGCTGGGCGTGAGCGTCGCCGACACGGACCTCTCCCACTGGTCCGAGCACTACGGGCTCTTCCTTCCGGACCAGCGAACCCCCTATCCCCCGGAGGACCTGCCCCTGGCGCGCGCCATCCGGGGCGAGTCGATGAGCCAGGTGGAGATCTTCCTGCGCAACCCGGTGAGGCCCGAGGGTGCCTGGCTGCTGGTGAGCTGCCGGCCGGTGTGGGACGCGCGGGGCGCCATCCGGGGCGGGGTCGCCGTCTTCAACGACATCACCGAATTCAAGCGGGCCGAGCAGGCCCTGCTCGAGAGCGAGCAGAAGTACCGGACGCTCTACAACAACACGCCGGTGATGATGCACTCCATCGACTGTGACGGGCGGCTGGTGAGTGTCAGCGACTGCTGGCTGGCCACGCTGGGCTATTCGCGCGAGGAGGTGCTGGGCCACCACTCGGTGGAGTTCCTGTCGGAGGAGTCCGCGAGGTATGCCAGGGAGAAGGTCCTCCCCGTCTTCTTCATGACAGGCACCTGCAAGGACGTGCCGTATCAGCTCGTGAAGAAGAACGGCGAGCGCATGGACGTGCTGCTGTCCGCCATCGCCGAGCACGACTCGAAGGGCAGATGGGTCCGCTCGCTCGCCGTGCTGCTCGACGTGACGGAGCGCAAGCGCACCGAGGAGGCCCTCCAGCAGAGCGAGCGGCAGCTGCGCGCCATCCTGGACAACGCCAACTCCCTCTTCGTCCTGCTCGACACCCAGGGCCGCTACATCTTCGTGAACCGGCAGTGGGAGCGGCTGTTCCATCGCACGCGCGAGGAAGTCACCGGCAAGACGGTGCATGACGTCTTCCCGCCCGACATCGCGGACGGCTTCCAGGAGATGACCGAGTCGGTGCTCCAACTGCGCGCGCCCCTGGTCCAGGAGGAGCGCATCCCCCAGGAGGACGGCGTCCACACGCACATCACCCAGAAGTTCCCGCTCATGGACGCCTCGGGAGTGCCCTACGCCGTCTGCGGCATCTCCACGGACATCACCGAGCGCAAGCGGATGGAGGAGGCGCAGCGGTTCCTCGCCGAGGCGAGCCGGGAGCTGGGCACGTCGCTGGACTACGAGGCGACGCTCCAGCACGTCGCGGAGCTGACGGTGCCCCGGCTGGCGGACGTGTGTGTCGTCTTCATCCCGGGAGAGGGCGCGCGACTGCGGCCCGTGGCGGTCGCGGCCCATCAGCCCGGCCAGGCCGAGGACGTGCGGGAATTGCTCGCGGCCCACCCGCTGCTTCCGGATGCGACGCGGGGGCCGGTGGCGGTGATGGCGACGGGGCGCTCGGAGTGCTCGCTGTTGCCGGGGGGCATCCTGGACGACCAGGGTGAGCGGCTGGACGCGAAGCAGTGGCGCCGCGTGCGAGAGCTGGGCGGGCGGCCCTCCCTCAGCGTGCCGCTCCATGCGCGCGGCCGGAGCCTGGGGGTGCTGACGCTCCTGGCGGCGTCGCGGTCCTCGCGAAACTTCAGCGAGGACGAGGTGGCGCTGGCGGAGGAGCTGGGACGCCGCGCGGCCTTCGCCATCGACAACGCGCAGCTCTACCGCAAGTCCCAGGAGTCCATCCGCGTCCGCGATGAGTTCCTCTCCATCGCCTCGCATGAGCTGAAGACGCCGCTCACCTCCATGAAGCTGCGCATGCAGCAGATGGGGGCGCTCCTGTCGCGGCCCCGTCCCGACTCGCCGCTCGCGGCCCGGCTGTCGAGCATGCTGCTCGTCTGCGAGAGCCAGCTCTCCCGGCTGTCACGCCTGGTGGAGCACCTGCTGGATGTCTCCCGCATCCACGAGTCGCGGCTCGCGCTGCGCCTGGAGGAGATGGACCTGGCCGTGGTCGCGCGCGACGTGGCGGCCCACCTGCGGGAGCAACTGGAGAAGGCGGGCTGCGAGCTGGTCCTGGAGGCGCCGGAGTCGTTGCCGGGCCGGTGGGACAGGCTGCGACTGGAGCAGGTGATGATGAATCTGCTGACGAACGCGGTGAAGTATGGGGCGGGCCAGCCCATCTGGTTGCGGCTGGCCTCCCACGACGAGCGGGTGTGGCTGAGCGTGGAGGACCGGGGAATGGGCATCCCCCGGGAGGCCCAGGCGCGCATCTTCGAGCGCTTCGAGCGCGCCGCCTCACCCAACTACGGCGGGCTGGGCCTGGGCCTCTTCATCACCCGGCAGATTGTCGAGGCCCATGGCGGCCGGGTGTGGGTGGAGAGCGAGCCGGGGCGGGGCGCCCGCTTCGTCGTCGAGCTGCCCCAGTGGACTCACGGCAGCGGGCCTTCCACCAGCCGCAGCACGTCCGCCAGCACGCCGGACGCCGTCACCGCCGCGCCCGCGCCGTAGCCCCGGATGACCAGCGGCGTGGGGCTGTAGCGCTCGGAGAGGAAGCTGAGCGCGTTCTCTCCGCCCTTCACCGCCGCCAGCGGGTTCTCCAGCGGCACGGCCTTGAGGCCCACCGCGCAGCCTTCCTCCCCGACGCTGCCCACGTACCGCAGCACCTTCCCCTCGTCGCGCAGGCGCTCCACGCGGCGCTGGAAGTCCGCGTCGATGCTCGGCAGGCGCGCGAGGAACGCGTCGAGCGGGCCCGTCGCGTCGAAGTCCGCGGGAAGGAGCGACTCCAGGGCCACCTGCTCCAGCTCCACGACGCGCCCCAGCTCCCGGGCGAGGATGAGCACCTTGCGCGCCACGTCGGTGCCCTGCAAATCGTCGCGAGGGTCCGGCTCCGTGAAGCGCTTCTCCATGGCCGTGCCCACCGCCTGGGACAGCGGCACGCCCTGCTCGGTGAGGCCGAGGATGAAGGACAGCGAGCCGGAGAGGATGCCCTCAATCCGGCGCACCTGGTCTCCGGTGCGCAGCATGTTCTTCAGCGTGTCGATGACGGGCAGGGCCGCGCCCACGTTCGTCTCGTACAGGAAGCGGCGCTGGTGGCGGGAGGCCGTCTCGCGGATGGCGCGCCAGTGGGCCATGCGGCCCGCGTTGGCCTTCTTGTTGGCGGTGACGACGTGGAGCCCCGAGGCCAGGAGGGACGGGTAGGCGAGCGCCACGTCCTCGCTGCTGGTGCAGTCCACGAAGATGGGGCGGCCCGGGCGTCTCTCCCGCGCCTGCTCGCGGAAGGCGTCCATCGACGCGGACACGGTGCCCGCCTCCAGCTTCTCCTTCCACTGCTCCAGGGGGATGCCCGCGGGCTCGATGACGCCCTTGCGGCTGTTGGCGATGGCGCACACGCGCAGGTCCACGCCCTGGGCGCGCAGGTGGGGGGCCTGCTGACGAATCTGCCGCATCAGCTCTCCGCCCACGCTGCCCACGCCGGCCACCAGCAGCTCCACCACCTCCGTGGTGCCGAAGTAGCGGTGGTGTACGTGCGCCATGGCGCGGGGGCCGTCCGCCTCGGTGATGACGGCGGAGATGCTGCGCTCGCTGGAGCCCTGGGCGATGGCGGCGATGCTGCAACCCACGTCCGCCAGGCCGCTGAAGAAGGTGCCGGCCACGCCCACGCGGTGGCGCATGCCGTCGCCGACGATGCTGAGCACCGCCAGCTGTCCCTGACGCTCAATCGCGTCCACCTTGCCGGCCTCGCGCTCCACCTCGAACTCGGACTCCAGCGCGCGCACGGCGGCCTCGGACTCCGCCTGCTGCACGCAGAAGCTGATGGAGCACTCGCTGGAGCCCTGGGTGATGAGGACCACGGAGATGCCGGTGCGGGCCATGGCCGCGAAGACGCGCGCGGCGGTGCCGGGGACGCCCTTGAGGCCCGCGCCCGCGATGTTGATGAGCGCCACGTCGCGCAGGAAGGACAGGCCGCGCACCGGGTGGTCCGGCGGGGCGGCGGAGTCCGTCACCAGGGTGCCGGGGTGCTCGGGGCGGAAGCTGTTGCACACGCGCACGGGGATGCCGCGCTCGCGGGCGGGGGCAATCGTCTTGGGGTGGAGTACCTTGGCGCCGAAGTACGCCAGCTCCATCGCCTCCTCGAAGCTGACTTCCGCCAGCGGGAAGGCCTCCGGGACGAGGCGCGGGTCGGCGCTGAAGATGCCGTCCACGTCCGTCCAGATTTCGAGCAGCTTCGCATCCAGCGCCGCCGCGGCCAGCGCCGCCGAGTAGTCCGAGCCTCCCCGGCCCAGCGACATCGTCTTGCCGCGCCCGTCGCCGCCGAAGAAGCCCGGCATCAGCAAGAGCCCGGGGCCCGTGTCATCGCGCAGCGAGGCGAAGCGCACGCGAATCTCGTCCATGCGGGGCGTGGCCTGCAGCGGGTCCCCCGAGCAGATGAGGATGTGACGCGGATCCACCGCGTGGGGCGCCAGCTTGCGCGCCGACATCAGCGCCTCCAGCAGCAGACAGGAGGCGCGCTCACCCAGGCCGGACAGGTGGGCGAGCACCGAGGGAGAGCACTCGCGCAGCAGGCCCACGCCCTGGAGCAGCCCGCGCAGCTCGGTGGAGATGGCCGCGAGCCCCAGCTCCAGCGGCGCGAGCGCCTCCAGCTCGCTTCCCAGCTCCCGGGCGATGGAGAGGTGGGTCTGCTCGAAGCGGGAGAGCGCCGCGTCCACCTCGCCGCCCTCCTGGGCCACCCGCGCCGTGTCCACCAGGAGGTTGGTGATGCCGGTGACGGCCGAGGCCACCACGCACACCCGCGTCTGCCTGCGCGCCTGCTCCACCAGGTCCACCACGCGCCGTATCTGCGCGGTGCCGCCCACGCTCGTCCCCCCGAATTTCATCACCCGCATGACGGCACCTCGCGGCGGACGGAGGGGCGCGAGGCGGCGGACTGTCGGAGCGTCGTCGGAGTCTGGGTCTGCATGGGGTTCCGTCTGGGTGTGGAGGGAAACGAAAAAAGCCCCGCGCCGGGGAGCGCGGGGCCAGGTCGGAAGTGCTGCCGGTTCCGAGCTAGACCTCCCGCGCTCCGCGGGGAGTCGTGGTGGTGGTCGTCGTAGTCGTCGTGGAGGGAGCGGTCGCCGCGCGCGCGAAGGACGAGGACGTCTGTCCCGGGGTCCACGCGAAGTCGGAGCGCATGCCGTTCACGAAGTGGAACGCTGACCGATGACCCCGGTGCGAGTCAAGCCGCCCTCCCAGCCGGGCAGGCGAGGGCCGCGTCGCCTCAACCGTCCCAGGCCACCTGGTGGAGCGTCAGCGCGTCCTGCTTGCCCTTGACCCGGGTGGGCGGCAGCGTCGTCAGGCGCCATGTCGAATCGCGCAGCCGCGTGCGCGTGGCATCCGAGAGGACGACCTCTCCCGCCCGGGCCACGCCGCACACGCGACTGGCCACGTTGGTGACGTCGCCCAGGGTGGCGTACTGGAGATAGCGCTCGGAGCCGATGTTGCCCGCGGCGGCGGGCCCGCTGTTGAGGCCCACGTGGATGCGCAGCTCCGGATGTCCCTTGGCGCGAAAGCGCGCGTTGAGCGCCACCAGCGCGCGCTGCATGTCCACCGCGGCGCGCAGGGCCCGGTCCGCGTCGTCCTCGCGGGAGAAGGGCGCGCCCCAGACGGCCATCAGCGCGTCGCCGATGTACTTCTCCAGCGTCCCCTCGTGGCGGAAGACGGCGTCCGCCATCACCGGGAAGTACTCGTTGAGCATGTCCACGACTTCGCGCGGACGCAGCGACTCGGACAGCGGCGTGAAGTCGGAGATGTCGGCGAAGAGCACCGTCACCTCCGTCTCCACCACCTCCAGCATGGCGCCCGGGGACGCGTTGAGTCTGCGCACCACGGCGGGCGGGAAGAAGCGCAGGTACGTGTTGCGCAGCACGGCCTCCTCTTCCAACCGCCGCGAAAGCCTGGCGTTGTCGATGGCGACCGCCGCCTGGTTGGCGAAGGCGGTGAGGAACTCCAGGTCCTCCTCGGTGAAGAGCCCGCCTTGCGAGCGGTTGTCCACGTAGAGCACGCCCAGCCAGGTGTCGCGGGGCCGCAGGGGCACGCACATGGCGGAGAGGATGGCCTGCGCGCGGATGGAGGCGGAGCTGTCCAGGCGCAGGTCGCCCTGGGCGTTGGCGAACAGCGACGCCAGCCCATGCTCCCTGACGAAGTCGACGATGCGCTGGCTGTAGAAGCGCTCGGGCGGCGTCTCACCGTTGGCCGCGCGTGTCACGCGGGGGCGCAGCTCACCGGTGGCCTCGTCCACCAGCAGCAGCGCCGCGCGGTCCACGCCGAGGATGCGGAAGACGAGCTGGAGGATGCGCTCCAGCAGCGTGTCGAGCGCGCCAGGGGACGAGAGCAGCTGCGCCACGGCGAGCAGCACCTGGAGCCGCTCCCGGGTGAGGTCGCCCGCGGGCTCCGGCCGCACCCGCAGCCTGGGCGCGTCCGCGTCCAGCAGCGTCTCCAGGGGAGACAGGGTGAAGCGCGTGTCCAGCGTGCGCGTGTGCAGCGGGCTCAGCTCCTCCTCGGGCGCCGGGTCGCCCGCGAGCAGTTGGAACCACACCTCGCCGCAGCGGAAGGCGTCGCCCTCTTGGAGGATGTGTCGCTCGACGCGGACCTCGCCCAGGAAGGTGCCGTTCTTGCTGCCCTGGTCCACCAGCACCACGCGCGAGCCCTGGCGCTCCAGCCGCGCATGGCGCCGCGAGAGGCTCTTGTGGAGCACGCAGACGGAAGCCTCGTCCGTCCTGCCGATGGTGGTGGTGCCCTCGGGGAGCAGGAGCTCCTGCTCTCCCTCCCGCCCGGGGTTGAGGATGAGGCGCATGGAGCGGGGGATGCTAACACCCGCCCGCGGGCCTCCCGAAGGAAGTGGCCGGCGCGGGCGGGCGGACGCGGCGTGAGGCTCAGCTCGCCAGCCGGACGACAATCTGGGTAAGCCCGTAGACGAGCAGCGCCATGAGCGCGGCGGCGGGGATGGTGATGACCCAGGCCCAGATGATGCGACCGGCCACGCCCCACTTCACCGCGCGCCAGCCGCGCGTGGAGCCCACGCCGACGATGGCGCCGGTGATGGTGTGGGTGGTGGACACGGGGATGCCCAGCTCCGCCAGGGCGATGATGGTGACGCCGCCGCCCGTCTCCGCGCTGAAGCCGCCGATGGGCGCCAGCTTCGTGAGGCTGTGGCCCATGGTGCGGATGATGCGCCAGCCGCCGAAGAACGTGCCCAACGCAATCGCCGCGTGACAGGAGATGATCATCCACCAGTCGATGTGGAACGGGCGGTCCTTCCAGATGGTGCCGAAGAGCACCACGGCGATGATGCCCATCACCTTCTGCGCGTCGTTGGTGCCATGGCTGTACGAGAAGATGGCGGACGACACGAGCTGGAGCCGGCGGAACCACCGGTCCACATAGGTGGGCGTCTGCTTGTGCACCACCCAGGTGCTGATGAGCATCAGCGTCATGCCCAGGAACGTGCCGATGAGCGGCGAGAGCACGATGAAGGCGGCGATCTTCGCGATGCCCGCGCCCATCAATCCCTTGAAGCCCAGCACCGGCACCGTCGCGCCAATCATTCCACCGGCGAGCGCGTGCGACGAGGAGGAGGGCAGGCCCCACCACCACGTCAGGAGGTTCCAGGCGATGGCGCCCATCAGCGCCGCGAAGATGACCGACAGCACGGCCGAGGGGCCCGCGCCGCGCAGCATGTCGAAGTTGATGATGCCCTTGCCCATGGTGTTGGCGACATGGACACCCCCGCTGAAGGCGGCGATGAAGTTGAAGAAAGCGGCCCACGCCACGGCCAGGTTCGGTGACAACACCCGGGTGGACACCACCGTGGCGATGGAGTTCGCCGCGTCGTGGAAGCCGTTGATGAAGTCGAAGATGAGGGCGACTCCAACTATCAGGATGACGGCCGCGAGTAGCATCTCAGGAGTGCTCCAGCACCACGCCCTCGATGACGTTCGCCACGCCCTGACACTTGTCCGTGGCGGTCTCGATGAGGTCGTAGATCTCCTTCCACTTGATGATGGTCAGGGTGTCCACGCCGCTCTTGAAGAGCCGGCCCAGCCCGGAGCGCAGCACCTCGTCCGCCTGCGTCTCCAGCCGCTTGATTTCCTTGCAGCCGGCCAGGATCTGCTCCGGCTTCTTGATGAGCCGCAGCGCCGCCACCACCTCCTGCACCTTCTCCGCGGACATCACCAGCAGGCGCGCCAGCTCCGTCGCGTCGGGCAGGCTGCTCTGGATTTCGTAGTAGTGCAGCCGGGACGCGGCCGCGTTCGCCAGGTCCAGCACGTCGTCGATGCGCGACAGCAGCGAGTGGATCTGCGTCCGGTCGAACGGGGTGATGAACTGCTTGTGCAGGCGATTGAAGGCGGTGTGGGTGACTTCGTCGCCCTGGTGCTCCACGTCCTTGAGCGCGCGGACCCGTGCGGGCACATCGCGATAGTCGCTCAACAGTTCGTACAGCATCTTCGCGCCTTGAACTGTCGCGGCGCACTGCTTGTCGAAGTCGTCGAAGAACTCATCCGACTTGGGCATCAGCCTTTCGAGCATGGCTACCTCCCGGTTGGGCACGCCCGGGATGTCACCTTGTCGTGACGCTCCCGTGGCGCGCCCGTGACTACCTCACCTGAGGATAATCGCCAGCCTTCCTTTTTGACTTGCAAGTGAAAGCTGGCTCGCCTCAGAGGGCGGCCGTACTCACGGCAGGTGCTACAGGCCCGTCTCACCCGAGGTGGGCAGTTGTCGTCCTGGCGCTCCTCTGACTCCAACCATGAGCCGGCCTTCACGGGCCGCGCGCGACGGCGCGACTCAGAGCCAGGCGAGCAGCTCCTGCTCCAGCCGGGCCCGAGGCATCGCGCCCACGAGCTGCCGGACCACCTTGCCCTCCTTGAACACGAGCAGGCAGGGCAAGGCGCGGATGCCGTAGCGCTGCGCCGTCAGCTGGTGGGCGTCCACGTCGATTTTCGTCACCTTCAGCCGGCCCCGGTATTCGATGGAGAGCGCGTCCAGGATGGGAGAGATGAAGCGGCACGGGGGACACCACGTGGCGGTGAAGTCCACCAGCACCGGCCCCTTCGCCTCCAGCACCTCCCGGTCGAACTCCGCGTCTCCCAGCTCGATGACCTCCGCCGCCATGTCCTGTCCTCCTCGTGGGGCACGGCACCCGGGCCGCGCCTTTGCGTGTGGAGGCAAGGTGTAGTGGCCGGGCGGCGTGGGGACGAGAGCCCCTGGCGGAACGCTGGGTTGCGGCAGGTGCCCTTACCGCGCGCGCGTGGGGGAGGTGGCCTCTTCCCACGGCAGCGCGGCACCGCGCTCCCCCAGGAGCGTCAGGAAGGCGCGGACCTTGGGCGGAAGCTGCCGGCTGCTCGGGTAGACGGCGAAGATGGGGATGCCCGGAGGTGTGGCGTCCTCCAGGACGGGGACGAGCAGTCCGGTCCTCACGTCGTCGACGACGAGCGACGCGGGCAGCCGCACCACGCCCAGTCCCGCGCGCGCCGCCGCCTGGCCCGCGCGCACGCTGGGCACTCGCAGCCTTCCGGTGACGTGCACGCTCCGGGCGGTGCGGCCCTCGCCGAAGAACCAGACCTCGTCGGTGCCGGGCTCGGCCAACACGACGCAGGCGTGGCCCTGGAGTTCAGAGGGTGTCTTCGGAGTGCCCTGCCGGGAGAGGTAGGCGGCGCTGGCGTAGTAGCCGGTGCGCAGGCGTCCCAGCTTGCGCGCCACCAGCGACGAGTCCGCGAGCGGCCCGGTGCGCAGCGCCAGGTCGTACTCCTCCGCGATGAGGTCCACGTGGGCCTCGGCCAGGGAGACCTCCACGCGCAACAGGGGGTGGCGCAGGAGCAGTTCGGCGATGACGGGCGTGAGCAGCTCGCCCAGGAGGGAGAGGGTGGCGATGCGCAGGGTGCCCTGGGGCGTGGCGCGGGACTCACCCAGGGCGCGGTTCACCTCGCGGGCCTCGGCGACCAGCCGCGCGCAGTGGGTGTGGTAGTCGCGCCCGGCCTCGGTGAGCCGGAGGTGGCGGGCGTTGCGCTCCAGGAGGCGCACCCCCAGGCGTTCCTCCAGCGCGGAGAGCCGGCGGCTGACGGTGGACTTGCGCAGGCCCAGGCGGGTGGATGCGGCGGTGATGCCGCCCGCGGTCACCACCTCCGAGAAGAGGAGCATGTCATCCAGGAG
>NZ_JABXEM010000301.1:0-12905 GCF_013372595.1 Myxococcus sp. AM011 | reverse complement strand
GGGTGGGCGCGGCGGCCGTCTCTGGCTCGGGCACCGGGGGCGGCGCCTCTCCTCCGCTCAGGGCGAATACGAGCGCGGCCACCAGCGCCACACCCGCGAGCCCCGCCAGCCAGCCCAGACGCTTCGACCCAGCATTGTCGGACATGACGTCCGAATACCGCGTGCCTCGCGCACCTGGCAACCAACCCTTGTCATGCCGCAATGCATCACAATCCACCTTGATGCTCGAAACATGAAACAACACATTCAGGACTGACTCCCGGGTCAACGTGAGCTAGAACCGGTTTCCCCCCAAACCCGGAGGAGCCTGCATGAAGCGCGTACTCGTGGCGTGCCTCGCTGTCGCTGCGCTGATGGTCCCCAGCGCCGCCCGCTCGGAAGTCATCGTCTCATCCATCGTCAGCGTGCTGGTGGATGGCGGCAACAACTACAACTGGCA
Organism: Myxococcus sp. AM011; assembly: GCF_013372595.1. NCBI lineage: Bacteria > Pseudomonadati > Myxococcota > Myxococcia > Myxococcales > Myxococcaceae > Myxococcus > Myxococcus sp. AM011. The sequence goes on along the minus strand of NZ_JABXEM010000301.1, from coordinate 12,466 downwards.
GAAGGTGGAGCTGCCTGGGACGAAGTGTGGCAATGGCTCCCAGTTCAAGTTCTTCGTCCACAAGACGAACTCGCCCAACCTGCTGATGCTGCTCGAGGGCGGCGGCGCGTGCTGGGACTACGACACCTGTAGCGGTCGCGCGGGCCTCCTGGGCGCGGCGAACCCCAACGGCATCGCCGACGACTACATCACCCAGTTCACCGCGAAGTACGTCTCTCCGCTCGTCAACGGCGCCGACCCGGGCCTGCCGGGCCGCAGCAAGACGAACCTGGTGACGGCCGGCTGGAACATCGTCTACGTGCCGTACTGCACCGGTGACGTGCACATCGGCAACAACTCGAAGACGTACGTGGACCAGACGGGCGTGAACCCGCCGCTCACGTGGCACCACAGCGGCTACACCAACACGCTGGCGGTGGCGAACTACGCGAAGACGCAGTTCCCCAACGTGCAGAAGTTCCTGATGACGGGCTACAGCGCGGGCGGCACGGCGACGTCGGCGGGCTACTACTTCGCGCGTCGCATCATCAACCCGGCGCGGGGCTACCTGCTCAACGACTCCGGCCCCATCTTCCTGGCGCCCAACGCCAACTTCAAGTCGCGCGCCCTGCACGACAAGATTCGCGAGTCGTGGAACCTGAACTCCGTGTTCGGCCTGCTGCCCGCGTCGTTCAGCCAGGGCGACTTCGGCACCATCAACCGCATGGTGGCCACGGAGTTCCCGAACGACCAGCTCGCGTACACGGGCTACACGCGTGACTACAACTACTCGCGCTTCTCCTACGAGCGCTTCCACACGCCGAACGACAAGGAGTCCGTGCACGCGTACTGGAAGGCGGACGAGGCCGCGATGGTGACGGAGCTGAACAAGTACAACAACTTCAGCTACTTCATCCCGCACGAGCGCGCCATCAACTCCAGCCACTGCAGCACCATCATCACCTTCATCGGCTCGCACGCCTGCCAGCAGATGGAGAAGAAGAAGTGGTACGAGTACGTCAGCGAGCCGTGGCAGTCGTGGAAGTGCCGCAGCGAGTTCGTGGGCATGGACACGTTCCTCACGCGCTTCGTGAACAACAACCAGCGCGTGCGCATCTACGAGCCCGCCAACGGCTACAACGCCGAGGACCCGGGCATGATGATTGTCGCGCCGCTCATCAACGGCGCGCTGGGCGGGTAGTCACCGTCTCATCGGCTGAAGCAGTCGTCTGACTGGCGACGGGGCGCAAGCGGTTGTCTTGCGTCCCGCCGCTGGCCCCCGTGCGAAGAAGGCGCTAGAGCCACACCGCGCCATGGACAACCTCACGCACGGGCTCTTGGGACTGGCTGTCGGCGCGCTGCGCCGGCCCGACGTACGCCCCGGTTCGCCGGAGCGAGCATCGTCCACGGACCGCGCGGTGCTCCTCGCGAGCGTGCTGGCCGCCGAACTGCCGGACCTGGACACCCTGCTGGCGCGCGGTGACGCGGTGACGGTGGCGCTGCATGCGCACCGGGGCCTGTCGCACTCGCTCGTCTTCGCGCCCGTCGTGGCCATGGTCGCCACGCTCGTGGCCTGGGCCGTATTCCGCCAGGGCACCCGGCCGCTCCCCGTGTTCCTTTCAAGCGTTGGGTCCGTGCTCTTCGCGCACCTGCTGCCCGACTTGTGGACCGGCTGGGGCACGCGGGTGCTGCTGCCCTTCTCCGATGCGCGGCTGAGCCTGGACTGGACGGTGGTGGTGGACCCGTGGGTGACGCTGCCCTTGGTGGTGGGGACGGTGGTGGCGTGGCGACGGCGCGCGGTGTGGCGGCGAGCGCTGCTGGTGGGGCTCGCCTGTGCCATGGCCTATGTGGGCGCGCGCGTCGTGTCCTGGAGCGTGCTGACGCGGCGGGTGGACGGTGCCTACCCCGGCGCCCAGGCCGTGCGCGTCTTCCCCGCGCCCCTCTCCTTCAACACGTGGCGATACGTGGCGCGCCTTCCCGGCGAGGTCCTGGCCGCGGGGGACGTGACGCTGCTCGGCGCGCCCCGGGAGGCCCGCAGGGTGGAGGCGCCCCTGGACGCGCTGCCCGTGGAGCTGCGCGAGGTGCCCACCGTGCGCGAGGCCCTGGCCTGGGCGCGCTTCCCGGTGGTGACGGTGACACCAGTGGAGGGGGGACGCGAGGTGCGCGTCGCCGACCTGCGCTACCACCTGAATGGCGAGCCCACGCTCACTTTCGTGGTGCGAGTGGACGCGGCGGGGACGGTGACGGACGCGCGGTTGGAGCGCGGCGGCAGCGCCTCCGAGCTGCTGCGCCGATGGCGCGGTGGAGACGCCGAGCCGAAGCCCGCTGCGCCCTGACGCGGGCGGCGCGGGGGCGGCCCTTCGAGTCACGTGCCCGGGTCCAAAGAGGACCTCGCGGCGGGACGAGAGCGCCCCGCCGCGAGACGCCAGACTCAGCTCAGGTGAGGCCCGACAGCGGGCCCTTGAAGTCCGGGTGACCGAAGGTGTTCACGTTCACCCCGAAGGCCTGGGCGATGGACACCAGCAGCTTGTTGTGGGCCACCGCGCCCGTCAGCGGCGTACCAGGGCCTCCCCAGTTGTTCAGCGGGTTGGAGCCGGCGGGACGCAGCCGCAGGAAGCGGCCCATGCGGAACTTCCCGGCCGCGCCGCCCGCGAGCACCGTGGGCACGCGCACGTTCATGTGGCCGGACGCATCTCCCAGCTCGTTGCCCCAGAGGATGAGGGTGTTGTCCAGCGCGGTGCCGCTGCCCTCCTGAACGGAGGCCAGGCCGTTCATGAGGTACGCCACCTGCTCGGCATACCAGCGCTGCACCTTCACCATCTTCCCGCGAATCTCCGAGCGCAAGGGCTCCGCCGTCACGTCCAGGCGGTGCGCCAGGTCGTTGTGCGTGTCCTCGTGGATGCCGAGCCACGGCATCGACGGGCCCGGAATCGTCATCGTCACCACGCGCGTCAAGTCACACGCGAAGGCCCGGACGATGAGGTCCATGTGGAGCTTGGTCAGCGTCGGCATGTTGTCCAGGTTGCCGAGCTGGCCCAGGTCATACCCCGGAGGCGCCGTGCCGCCGCTGCACGCGGCCTCCGCCGGCACCGGCTCCTGCGAGGGCGTGGGGGACGTGCCCAGCGAGCCCAGCCGGCGCTCGATGTCACGCAGCGACTCCAGGTGCGTCTCCAGCTTCTGTCGCTCCGGGCCCGCCAGGCGGTTGCGCAGCCGGGTGGCGTCCTTCACCAGGTAGTCCAGCAGGCTCCTGCGACGCGCGAGCGCGCGCGCGTTCTCCCCCGGGTCCGACGTGGGCGACGGCGCGTTGCCGAACAGCCGCTGGTAGACGCCCGCCGGATCTCTCTCGAAGGGCACGCGCCCGCCGTTCGGCGTGAAGCTGATGCTGTTGTAGACGTGCTGGCCGCCAAACTGCTCCCACGCGTTGAGCTGCAGGGAGCGGAAGCGCGTGGCGCCGCCAATCTGCGCCGCGAGGACCTGGTCCAGCGAGGCGTTCTCCGGCAGGTCGTCACCGCTGGCGGTGTTGACCTTGCTGCCGGTGAGGAACGTGAGGGGGCCGCCCTCGTGTCCCGTCAGGCCATGCTCGTAGAGCACCTGGTAGTCCAGGCCATCCAGCACCAGCAGCTTGGAGCGGTGGGCCTGGAGCGGCGACAGCATGGAGTTGGGGAAGTCGAGGTTGAAGTCCGTCTCGCCGCCCTGCGGGTTCCAGTACTCCGGCAGGCACCCGTGGGAGGTGAAGATGGCGATGAAGCGCATGGGGGGCGTGGTGCCCTGGGCATACGCGTCCGTGGTGCCGAGCAGGTTGGCCAGGGGCAGCGCCGCCGCCGAGCCCGCCAGGGTCTTTATCAGGGAGCGTCGTGAGAGTTCGCGGAGCATGGTGGCTACTCGGGGGAAGGGGTGCGCCGGTGGACGAAATACGGTGAGCGGACGAGGCCAACGAGGGCATCGCCCAGCTTCAGCTTCGGGTCCGCGCGGAAGCGCGAGCGCATGTCGGTGAGCACCGGCCCATCGACGGTGTCCTCGTCCCGCCCCATGACGTAGCGGAAGAGCTGCAGCGGCACGCAGTTGGCCACGTCCTCGCTGCTGGCGAGCCAGCGCGCGAGCTCGGCGCCGCCCGTGAAGGTGAACTTGCCCTCGGCGTGCTCGACGGAGCCGCTGGCGTCCACGTCCAGGCCGTTCTCCTTCGTGCGGTACTTGCCCACGCCGTCGTAGTCCTCCATGCCGAAGCCGATGGGGTCCAGTTGCCGGTGGCAGCCCGCGCACGTGGGGTTGTCGGTGTGGGCGGCGAAGCGCGCGCGGGTGGTGCTGTCCAGATTGACGGCGGGCGGGATGATGATGACGGACGGCGGGGGCGGCGGCACTTCACGGCACAAGAGGCGCGTGAGGACGAACTTGCCGCGACGGATGGGCGAGCTGGAGTCGAACAGCGCGTACGTCGTCAGCACGCTCGCGTGCGTGAGGATGCCCACCCGGTTGGCCGGAAGCGGAACCCGGCCGAGGGTGCCATCCGGCGTCAGCGACGTGCCGTAGAACTCCGACATCAGACCGTTGGCGAAGGTGTAGTTCGCGCTCAACAGCTCCTTCACCGAGGCGTCCTCGTTGGCGAGCACGTGGTTGATGAAGGTCAACGTCTCCGCGCGGGCGGAGAGCTTGAAGGTCTGGCTGAAGTCCGGGAACACCTGGTTGTTCTTGTTGAGGCTCTCCAGACCGGACAAGCCGAGCCACTCCACGACGAAGCGCTCCAGGTACTTCTTGGAGGCCTCGGTCTTCAGCAGGCGACGCACCTGGGCTTCGCGCGCATCGGCCTTCTTGAGCTGTCCGGAGGCCGCGGCGGAGGTCAGCTCCGCGTCGGGTGGCGCGCCCGTCACGGCGAACGACAGCGCCGTGGCGATCTCCTGCTGCGTCAGCCACACCACCTTGTTCGCCCCGCCGCCGGAATCACCCAGCTCCGTGCGATACAGGAACGACGCCGACGTCAGCACGGCCTGGATGACCGTCTCCGCCGCCGCCTTCGGGTCCGCGTCCTTGCGCACCGCCTGCCAGAGCGCGAGCAGGTCCGCCTCGTCCTCGGCCGTCACCGGCCGGCGGAAGGCACGAGCGCCCAGCGCTTGGATGAAGGACTTCGCGCAGTCGTCCTCGTTCTTCCCCGCGGCGCAGGCGTACTCGCTGGCCAGGTTGTTGACGGCGACAGGGCCCCAGTTGCGCTCCGCCGCGGAGTCGAGCTGGTCGGCGAGCAACGGCGTCACCTGGAGCCGGTCATGCGTGGTGAAGCCGAGGATGGCGTCCTCGGGCGCGAAGAGCTGCGCCATGGGCACCAGCGTGGGGTTCTTCACGATGCTGTAGACGCTGTTGTCGTATTCGGCCCGGGTGATGCGACGCACGCGCGCGGGGGCTGCCTCCGTGACCTCCGGAGGGTCTCCGCCGGATGTGTCGCCTGAACAGGATGCGGTCACCAACAGCAGTGCCGCGGGAAGGCAGTAACGAACGATTCTCATGCGAAAGGCACCCTCTGACTGACCCAGCCGCCCCCAGAAACCCCCTCTGAAGCGCCGGAACGCAGCCGAGTGTAACCGCGCGCCCCGTCGCGGCCTCCGCACTTTTTGACGCACCATGTGAGGGCCGCGCTCCACGCTCTTCCAAGCCCGCGAGAAACGTCAGCGCACGCGCCCGACAGTCGCCTACGTCCACGTCGCGCGCCCCACGTGCGCACGCCCATGGCAGTGGAGTGTCAGTGACCCACGCGACACTCGCCCACCCGCGACCGCCAGCCCTTCATCCGAGCAGACGAGCACTCACGCGCGCACAGCGACCCGCCAGCACTCACGTGGGGCGCACGCGGTGCTCGACACCACCGGGGCCCGCGACCATCAGGTCCGTGGCCACGCCGAGGAACAGGCCGTGGCCCACGATTCCCGCGCGCGCGCCCAGCCGCGCGGCCAGCTCCGACGGCGCGTCGATGGGGCCGAAGGCGCAGTCGAGCACGAGGTTGCCCTGGTCCGTGAGGAAGGGCGCGCCGTCGTCGCCCCGGCGCGGTGTCACGCGCGCGCCGAGCGACTCCAGGAAGAGCTGCTGCGAGCGCCAGCCGAACGTCAGCACCTCCACCGGCACGGGCCAGTGGGTGCCGAGCTTCGGTGACAGCTTCGCCACGTCCGCGACGATGACGACGCGGCGGCTGGCCTGGGCGACAATCTTCTCGCGCAGGAGCGCGCCACCGCCGCCCTTGATGACGGACAGGTCCGGCGCCACCTCGTCGGCGCCGTCGATGGTGACGTCCAGCTCCGGGTGCTCCTCCAGCGTGGTGAGGGGAATGCTCAACTCCAGCGCCAGCGCCTCGGTGGCATGCGACGTGGGAACGCCCACGACGTCGAGCAGGTGTCCCTGCGCGCGCAGCGCCGCCAGCCGCCTCACGGCGAAGGCCGCGGTGCTGCCGGTGCCCAGGCCCACGCGCATCCCCGGCAGGAAGAACCGGTCCACCGCAGCCTCGGCCGCCGCCCGCTTGTAGCGGCCCGTCCGCGCGCTCGAGTCGAACTCCATCACCCCGCTCCTTCGTCCATCCTGCCGCGTGAGGGAAAGGTACATCGCCTCGCGGGGAACGGGGGCCGCCGCTCGCCGCCCGACACGCGTCCCCAGCGAGAGCTCGAAGGCCCGGCTCCGCTTCAGAAGCGGAAGAGGATGGCGTCGTAGCCACCCGCGCTGGTGCTCCCAGGCAGGCTGCCCCAGCTGTAGCCCACCGCGTACGCGGCGCCGTCCGCGCCCACGGCCACGGCCTGCCCGCGGTCCGCCGCGCTGGAGCCCACCTGCCGCGTGCCGAGCCGGTTGCCCGCGGTGTCGTATGTGGACAGGAACACGTCGCCGCCGCCCAGCGACACGTTGCCGTCCAGCGCGCCCGAGGTGTGGCCCACCAGGTGGACGACGCCATTCGCATCCACCGCCACGCCCTGCGCGTAGTCCGTCGTCGTCGTGCCCAGCTGCCGCGTCCACTTCCGGCCGCCCGCCGCGTCGTACTTCACCAGCACCGCGTCGTACGTGCCCACGCGGACATTCCCGTCGAGCGCGCCGAAGGTGTAGCCGGACACATAGGCCGCGCCGTCCTCGTCCACCGCCACGCCCGTGCCGTACTCGTCACTCGCGGAGCCCAACTGGCGGACCCACTGCGCCGCGCCGAGCACGTCGTACTTCGCCAGGAAGAGGTCCACCGTGGTCCCCGGAAGCGTGACTCCGTCCAGGCTGCCCATCGTGTAGCCGGCGACGTAGACATCCTCGCTCGGGCCCACCGCCACGCCCAGGGCCACATCGCTCCGGCCGGAGCCGAACTGCCTCATCCAGTACGGGTTGCCACCGGTGTCGAACTTGGCCACCACCACGTCGTAGTTGCCCGGCGTGGGCGTCCCGTCGATGCGGCCCAGCGAGTAGCCGGAGACGAAGAGGCCATCCTGGCCCGCGCGGCGCGTGACGGCGATGCCCGTGGCGAAGTCGTCCGTCTCCGTGCCGAACTGCTGCACCCAGTCCAGCGCGCCCGTCGCGTCGAGCTTCAGCACGAAGAAGTCGGTGCCACCCGCGTTGACGAACGGCAGGAAGCTGCCCCACGTGTAGCCCGTGACGTAGACGTTGCCCGCCAGGTCCGCCGTCACCGACAGCGCCCGGTCATTCATCGCCGTGCCCACCTGCCGGACCCAGGCCAGCGCGCCGTCCACGCCGTACTTCGCGACGAAGACGTCCTGCCCCCCCGACGACGGCGCGGAGCCGAGCTGTCCACCGGTATGGCCAGCCACATAGACAGCGTCGCCCACGGAGGAGACGGACAGCGCCAGTTCGTCCGCGGTGCTTCCGAGTTGTCGTTGCCAGTCAGGCGGTGTCAGGGCTTGGGCACTCGCGGGCAGTGTTCCCAGGATGGCCACCGCGCTCGCGACACCACACGCTCCACTCCACCACTTCCGAATCATGGGCACTCCTATCGAGATGAAAGTCTCCGGCAACACTCTGACGCGTGTGCCAGGCGTGAAGCATCTCGGAAGGACCGCCCCTCTGCTCGGAAAGGGGCGACGCGGAGCGTTGGGCACTCCGCGTCACACCAGGGGCCAGCCCGAAGCAGGCCCCCGGTTCAACAGCTCAGATGTTCCAGCTACCTCGGATGCCCAGCATGATGAGGCCATACGGGCCGTCCTCGGCGAAGCCCAGCGGCGTCGTCGTGGTGGGCAGCGGCGCGGGCAGCGCCAGCGTGGTGTCACCCGAGCGCGTGGTGTAACGCGCGTAGGTGCCGGTGAGGTACGGGCCGAAGGACAGCGAGTGGCCCAGACGCCACTTGCCACCGACGGTGACGTTCACGAACTCCGGGCCACGCGTCTGGCTCTTCAGCTCCAGGTTCGCGGTGAGGGGACCGTTGGGCCCTTGGACCTGAGTGGGACCCGAGTTCTTGTTGTCGAGAATCACCATGCCGAAGCCGACACCGACGAAGGGGTCGAACGAGGCAGTGGGAGAGAAGTGGTACTGCACCTGCGGGCCGAAACGAATCTGCGAGGCCGAGCACTCCCAACCCTCGAAGCAGGAGTACGGGTTCTCCTTGGAGAGGATGTACGAGTAGCTGCCGTAGGCGCCGACGAACCAGTTCGGCGTCACGCGGTAGCCCAGCTCCACCAGGAAAGGCACCGCGCCGTTGGCCGCGTCACTGAGCTTCACATCACCCACGGTGCGGTCCAGCCGCTGACCGTTCTTGTAGACGTATCCCGCTCCCGCCTGAAACCCGAGGCCGACCGTGACTTCCAGTCCCGTCGGCGCGCTGTACGTCGCGACTTCCTGAGCGCTCGCGCCCGCGGAACCCAATGCGACCGCCGCTGCCAGGGCCCAACTCAGCCTTCCCGTCATAAACCCCTCCATAGAGTGGAGCGTTGACTCTAGAACAGCAGCCTTCATACAAGTAAGCCGCGCCGCGTCACGATTGCGATTGTGACGGTGGGTCAGCACTGACTGTCAGCACCGTGCACAATGCGGGCGATGAACGTCACCTTGGAGCAGGCCCGCGCCCTGGATGCGCTCGCCCGCCACGGCACCTTCGCCGCCGCGGCCCAGGCGCTGGGAAAAGGGCACACGGCGGTGCTCTACACCCTGCGCACGCTGGAGGGACAGACGGAGCTGGAGCTGCTCGACAGGCGCGGCTACCGCACGCGGCTGACGCCCGCTGGAGAGCGGGTGCTGGAGCACTGTCGCAAGCTGTTGGCGGCGGAGCGGGAGCTGGAGGCGACGTGCGCGGAGATTCGCGCCGGCTGGGAGCCCACGCTGCGCATCGTCTTCGACGGCGTCTTCCCCGCCGAGCCACTGTTACGCGTGGTGAAGGCACTCAGGGCGGAGGGTGCGGGCACGCGTTTCCATGTGTCGTCGGAGTTCCTGGCGGGCGTGGAAGCGGCCTTCGTGCGGGACGAGGCGGACCTGATGGTGTCCGTGCTGCCGCCCTCGCTGCCGGGCCTCAGGGGTTATGCGCTGCCGGAGCTGAAGGCGCTGCTCGTCGCGCATCGCTCCCATCCGCTGGCGCGGCGGCGGAGAGGGACGCTCAAGGAAGAGGAGCTGGCGGAGCACCTGCTGCTCACGGTGCGGGGCTCGGACCCCCGACTCCAGCTCAGCACCGTCTCGCTGGAGATGCGCTCCACGGTGCACCTCAACGACTTCGCGGCGAAGAAGGCGGCCATCCTGGAGGGCCTGGGCTACGGGTGGCTGCCGGAGCATCTGGCCTCACGCGAGCTGCGCCGGGGCGAGCTGAAGCTCCTGAAGCCGGCGAGCGGCTCCACCCATGCCTTCCTCCCCAAGCTCCACCACCGCGCGGGCGTGAGGCTGGGCCGCGCCGCGCGCCGCGTGGTGAAGACGCTCACCGGGACCGAGCCTCCTCAGTGACGTCGGCGCGGATGTGGGGGGTCGCCACGCCGCGTGGTGGAGGTGCTCACTGAGACAAATCCTCCGCAGTGATGTCCGCGCAGACGTGAGGCCGGGCCGCACCGCATGGTGAAGTTGCTCGCGGAGATGGAGGCTCCGCAGTGATGTCCGCGCGAGTTTGAGGCCGGGCCACGCCGCGTGGTGAAGACGCTCACCGCGGCGCAGTCTCTTCAGTGACGTCCGCGCGGGTTTGAGGCCAGACCGCCCCTCATGGCTACTGCGCGGCGGTGGTGCAATCTCCTGACACATTCGGCGCCGCTCGCCCGCTCACCGTGTTGTCGGTGAAGACGTTGTCGGTGGCCACCACCAGCTCCACCGCGCCGCCGCCCCGGTTGCACACCACCACGCCGCCCGCGCCCGCGCGGTTGCGCAGGAAGCGGTTGCCGCGCAGCGTGAGGGCGCGCGTGCCCATGTCCTCCAGGTAGATGGCCGCGGCCGGGCCCTGCGTCACGAAGTTGTCCTCGAAGGTGTTGTTCTCGACCAGGTCGTTGTTCGGCTGGAAGTAGTGCAACACGCCACCGCCGCCCAAATCATAGATATTCTGCGCGTTGGGCCACGCGAGGAGCGGGCGCGGCTCGAGCGCGCTGGTGACAGCTCCCCGGAACGCCTCCAGGCCGTTGTTCCGGAAGGTGTTGCCCCGCACCACGGAGTCTCGCCCGTGCGTCACGCACATGGCCCCGCCTCCCGCCATGGACGACGTGCCCGCCTGCGCGAAGCGGTCGATGTCCGACGTGCGGTTGCCCTCGAACAGCGAGTCCTCCACGCGCGAGCCCACGGTGAACATCAAGTCCAGCGCGCCACACTTGGCCGAGGCCTGGTTGTCGCGGAACACCGCGTGGCGAATCGTCACCGGCCCCGGGTAGTAGGCCCACAGCGCGCCGCGCGTCTTGTCGCGGTTGCCGTTGTAGTCATTCTTGCGGACCTTCTCGAAGACCATGTGCTCGAAGACAGGGTCTCCATCGCCCACGGAGTTCTCCCCGAAGAAGTTCATCCCCCACCAGCCGTAGCGATTGGTGGACGTGAGCAGCACGGGCTTCTCCGCGGTGCCGAGCACCTGGATGCCGCCGTAGACGCGCACCTCCACGCGCCCGTCATGGTGGTTCATCACGCTGTCGGCCGCGCCCGCCTCCACGTCGGCCTCCGTCACCTCCGGGCGCCCCTTGAAGTCGAGGATGACGCCGGGCTGCACCGTGAGCACCTGCCCCTTGGGGATGGTGACGACGCCCTGCGCGTCGCCGAGCACCCGGTACGGTGAGCCCGCCTCCGTCAGCGTCCCGGACAGCGTGCCGGTGATGACGGTGCCTCCGTCCTCGGGCACCTCGATGATGGGCCCCGCGTCTCCCGTGTCCGGAATGCCTCCGTCACCCTCGGGGACGACTCCGGGCTTGTCCGGCGTCGACGAGCAGGCGGTGACGAGCACCCCCAGCGTCAACGCCGTCATGAAGAAGCGCTTCGCGCACTCGGAGGCGGACGTGTCCATACCCGTCGCGCTAGCACGCTGTCGTGGCCGCTCGCAAACCGCGTCCGGGCTGGTAGAAGCGCGCGCCATGTCGAACGAGGTCCTCGTCCTCTCCTACTCGGGCTGTTCCACCTGCAAGAAGGCGCTGAAGTGGCTGGAGGCCCAGGGGGTGCCCCACCGTGTGCGCCCCATCGTCGACAGCCCACCCACTGTCGCGGAGCTGGCGCAGTGGATACCCCGGAGCGGGGTGTCCGTGCGCAAGTGGCTCAACACCAGCGGGCAGAGCTACCGCGCGCTCGGCAAACCCAAGGTCGACGCGGCCAGTGACGCGGAGCTGCACACGTGGCTCGCCGCCGACGGCAAGCTCGTCAAACGGCCCGTGCTCGTCACGCCCACCGCCGTCCTCGTGGGCTTCCAGCCGGAGAGCTGGGCGCGCGTGTTCCCCTCGGGAGGTTGAAGGCCGGGCGGGCGGGGGAGCGCACACACGCCCGAGCCTCGCGAAGCGCGCGGTCACGTGAAGATTCCTTTGTATGGAATCCAGTGCCAGGCGTCCGCTCGGGGAGATTCTCCTGGAGATGGGGGTGCTCAACCGCGCCCAGCTCCGGGTCGGTCTGGTCCACCACCATGAGACGCACGTCCCCTTGGGGCGCGCCCTGGTGCGTGAAGGCGTGTGCTCGGAAGCAGACGTGTTGCGAGGCCTCGCGGCGCAGCTCGGCGTGGAGGCCGTGGACCTGGACCGGACGCCTCCCGAGCGAGGCATGGCGGACCTGCTCCCCTCCCGAATCGCTCGACAGCACCGCGCCGTGCCCCTGCGCGTGGAGATGGTGCCCCTGGAACAGGGCGAGCGCGAAGTCCTCCACATCGCCCTGCCCGCCCCCGTCTCCTTGGAGGCAGTGGACGCCGTGCGCGCCATCACCGGCAAGCCGCGCGTGGAGGCCCACGTCGCCTCCGACAGCGCCATCACCCGCGCCCTCTCGGAGCTGTACGGCATCGAGGAGCCCGCCAGCGTGCAGCTGCGGCCCTTGCCCAACAGCTTGCGCACGACGAACAGCTCGAAGAGGGAGAAGTCCTCCGCTTCGTCCAGGACGATGTGGGCCAGTCGCTCCAGCC
>NZ_JABXEM010000300.1:0-12982 GCF_013372595.1 Myxococcus sp. AM011 | reverse complement strand
GGGGTCAGCGGGGAGGCGTGACGGCGAGGAGCGTTCATGGAGGCTCACGGGCTGCGGACGGGAGCCTCACACTCTAGAGGCCGCCACGACGTCGCCGTCCCAAGAAAATCCGCCCCACCGTGCCCGGACGCACTCGGGGCACGGCGGGTTGTCACTCAGGGGAGGTCAGCCCTTCAGCCCTGGGGCTCCTGCGGGCACGACGGGCACATGGGCGGGCAGTCCTGTGGGCACCACGTCGGCTCGCCCGCGGAGCAGATGAAGTCACCGCACGGGGGCGTGTTGGGGCAGTCGATGGGGCAGGACCACGCATGCTCACCGATGTCGCAGACGCTGTTCCCGCAGGAAGGGCTGCCGCAGTCGCCAGGACACGACACGCTGGTCTCCCCGTTGTTGCAGAGGCCATCGCCACAGTAGGGCGTCGGAGTGCAGTCGGCGGGACACGACCACTGATTCTCCCCGTTGTTGCAGAGGCCGTCACCACAGAAGGGCGCCGAGGCGCAGTCCTCGGGACAGGTGGAGCTGCTCTCCCCGTGAGCGGTGTCACAGAAGTTGTCGCCGCAGATGTAGGCGCAGACCTCGCACGACGGCCAGGTGCCCCCGCACGGGCACTGCTCCAGCCCGGCCTCCACCTGTCCCGGCTCCGCCACGCGGGAGTCGGGCGATGACGCGCCACACGCGGAGAAGAGTCCCAGCGCCAGGCTACCCACGACGACCAACAGACGAGACTTCATGGACGGCTCCTTGGAAAAGGGGGGGTCCACAATAACAAACACAGACGATGGGTGACTGCGCGGGGCGTCATGGACGCGCGCATTTCCCGAGGCAGCCCATGTCTGGCACCCGGACACTCCGCAAGGGTCTCCTCTCACCCGGCAGCGCCCGTGACGTTTCTTCGCTCTGGCGGGGTGACAGGTCCACGTGCCGTGTGTTACCCCGAAAGACCACCTATTTGGTGGTCAAACGGCACGTCTGGTTACCGACAGCCCCACTCCCTCCAGGGCCATGTCCGCGGAGCCATCGCGGAGGGCCCTGCCATGCCCGAAGCGAGGAACCGCGTGAGCGCTACATCCAACGCGGTGCGGCCCCTGTCCCTGGGACAGCGGTACCGTGCCTATACCCACAGGAACCTGGACGAGCTGACGGCGAGGGCACGCCTGTCGCCGGACGAAAGGCTCGCGGTGCGGGCGGTGGCCCAGGTGCTCCCCTTCCGCGTCAACACGTACGTGGTGGACGAGCTCATCGACTGGTCCGCGGCGCCTGACGACCCCATCTACCGGCTCGTGTTTCCCCAGGCGGACATGCTGCCCGCCGCCGACGTGGCGCGCATCGTCGACCTGATGCGTTCGGGAGCTTCCAGCCTGGAGCTGGCGGGCGTGGTGCGGGACATCCGCGCGAGCCTCAACCCGCATCCCGCCGGACAGATGCAACTCAACGTGCCCAAGCTGGCCAACGAGGAGCCGCTGCCGGGGCTCCAGCACAAGTATCAGGAGACGGTGCTCTTCTTCCCCAAGCAGGGGCAGACGTGTCACGCCTACTGCACGTATTGCTTCCGCTGGGCGCAGTTCGTGGGGGACGCGGATTTGAAGTTCGCCTCGCGTGATATCGCCCCCATGGTCGACTACGTCCGCGAGCACCCGGAGGTCACCAACGTGTTGTTCACCGGTGGCGACCCCATGGTGATGAGCGAGGCGGTGCTGGCGCGCTACATCGAGCCGCTCCTGGAGATTGAACACCTGGAGGCCATCCGCATCGGAACCAAGGCGCTGGCATACTGGCCCCAGCGCTTCGTCACGGACCCGGACGCGGACGACACGTTGCGCCTGTTCGAAAAGGTGGTCGCCTCCGGCAAGAGCCTGGCCTTCATGGCCCACTTCTCCCATCCCAACGAGATGGTGCCGGATATCGTCCAGGAGGCGGTGCGTCGCATCCGCTCCACGGGCGCAATCATTCGCACCCAGGCGCCATTGATTCGGACCATCAACGACGACGCGGCCACGTGGGAGCGCATGTGGCGCACGCACCTGCGCCACGGCATGGTGCCGTACTACATGTTCGTCGAGCGGGACACGGGGCCGCAGGACTACTTCGCCGTGCCGCTCGCCTCCGCCTACGACATCTTCCGCACCGCGTACCGGAACGTGTCCGGCCTGGCGCGGACGGTGCGGGGCCCGTCGATGTCCGCCACGCCCGGCAAGGTGTGCGTGGATGGCGTGACGGAAATCGCGGGCGAGAAGGTCTTCATGCTGCACTTCATCCAGGCCCGGGAGCCGGAGTGGGTGGGCAAGCCCTTCTTCGCGAAGTACGACGAGAAGGCGACGTGGCTGTTCGACTTGAAGCCCGCCCTGGGCGCCACGCACTTCCCCTGGGAAATGCCCGTCAACCTCCCAGGATGAGGATGGCCATTCCGAGGATGAGCACGGCAATCATCCCGGACTTCAGCAGGACGTTGGCCTCGCGGAAGAAGAGGGCTGACAGGACGAAGCCCACGATGAGGCTCGTCCTGCGCAGCACCGACAGGTGCGTCACCATCGCCTGCGGCTCGGTGATGGCGACGAAGTAGATGAGCTCGGCCGCCACCCACGAGCAGCCCACCAGCGGAATGCCCCAGCTCCAGGTGAGGCCCAGGCCCAGTCCGCCTCTGCGCAGCATGTACGGCACGAAGACGAGCGCCGACAGGATGCAGCGCTGGAACGCGGAGCTGGCCTGCAACTCCAGCACGGGCAGGCCCAGCCGCGAGACGAGGAACTTGTCATACACGGTGGTCGCCGCCGACAGCGCTGTGGCGGACAGCATCCACCAGACGGAGCTGTTCTTCGACAGCACCAGCCCCTCCTTCCGGCCGACGATGGAGAGCACGTAGTACGAGCAGACCGTGAGCATCAGCCCGAGGAACTGCACGGGTGTCAGCAGCTCGCGAAACATCAGGAAGCCGCCCGCCAGCGTCCACAGCGGACCGGAGGCACGCACCGCTCCGGCGATGGAGATGGGCAGCTCGCGGACCGCGTAGTACGCGAGAATCCACGACGCCGTCATCGCCACGCCCTTGGGCAACAGCCACGCCTGCTCTTGCCATGTCAGGCCGAAGGGCTCGACGCGGATGGGCAGCGCGCCTGGAATCAGCACCGGCACCCAGCACAGCGCGCCGAAGAGGGAGGACCACATCACGACGGGGATGACGCTGTTGCCCGTCATCGCCTTCTTCGTCCAGACATCATAGAGGCCGAGCATCACGCCCGCGCCCAGGCCATACGCAATCCACATGGTTGAGGTCTTCGAGGCAAAGAGGTGCCCGCCCGGGGCCACGACTTCGCGGGCCCCGAGTCGGGAGCACGGCGAAGCCATGACGAGGCCCCACCGGCGAGAGAGTCTTCCCGTCAGCCTTCGAGCGAGCGGAAGGCGTCCAGCGTCTGCCGCAAATGCTCCGGAGACTTCGTGCCCGTCAGCACGTAGCCGGAGAAGCGCTGCTGGAGGATGTGTGTCAATGACTCGCGCATGGACAGCCGCGCGTCCCTCCCCTCCTCCTGGAGCAACTGCCCCATGGCGAAGGGCCGGTTGACCAGGACCTGCAACCCGTGTCGCGCCGCCAGCTCGAAGGCCGGCTCAAGCGTCCGGTGGAGCAGGTTGTACGGGAACTGGAGGAAGGAATAGACGCCCGCGGCGCAGGCCGCCTCGGCGCCAGCCCAATCACTCACACTGGCCCCCATGCGGGAGATGCCGAGCGTCCCCGCGTATTCGAGCACGCGCAGCACGTCGGGCGAGCCCACGTTGGCGGCCGTCGCCTTGTGCACCTGGAGCAGGTCGATGTGCCCGAGCAGGCGCACGCTCTCGTCCAGGCTCCGGCGGAGCGCGTCGGGCGAGTGGTCCGTGAAGGACGTCCGCCGCTCCGCGTCCCAGTGCTCGCCCAGCTTGGTGGCCACGAAGACGGAGCTCCGCGCGGAGCCGAGCCCCGACAGGAACGCGCCGAAGCGCTGCTCGCTGGAGCCATACGCGGGCGCGGTATCGAAGCACCGGACGCCCAGTTCCAAGGCGGTGTCGAGCAGCCGTCGACCCTCGGCCTCCGACGGAGGCGGCTCCGAGCGGTACCCCCACGCGCGCCCGAGCGAGAGCAGTCCGAGCCCCAGCTCCACGGGCTTCGCGCCACTCATGACTTCACCTTGGGGTGATAGAATGCCTGCGGCTTCACGTCCTCGGCGCGGAAGCCGCCGTTGCCCAGGATGACCTGTCCCACGCCCAGCGCGAGGCCGCGAGCCGTGCCCGAGCCCTTCAGCACCGCCGCGCGCAGGTCCGGGTCCGGGTCGCTGAAGGCCGCGCCCGCCGCGAGCTGACAACTGTCCACGGTGATGGCCCCGAGCACCTGCGTCCCCGAGCCGAGCACGCTCTCTCCGAACACGGACGCCCCGCCCAGATACCGGCCCCCGTCGCCCACGGCGATGCGCGCACCGGCGCGGTTGGCCTTCGCGGTGAAACCGCCCTCTCCGAACTGGTTGCCATCACCGACGACGATGCTGCCCGTCTCCGCGGCCAGCAGCGTACCGGTGTGGAGGATGTTGCGACTGCCCAGGCGGAACTCCGCCGTGGCCGCGCAGGTGAGCGTGACACACGGGTGGATGACATTGCCCTCGCCGATGCGCAGGTGCCGCGAGATGAGCACGGAGAAAGGGTCATAGATGACGTTGCCGGAGTCCCCGAGCGCGAGGACCTCCTCCACGGTGAGCAGACCCGCCGAGCGCCGGGGCGCATCCAGGGCCGCGAGCAGGTCAAGCCGCATGGGTGGCCTCCCGCACGAGGGAAGCGAGGCTCGCGTGCAGCACGTCACACGGCCGCTGCGCGATGAGCCCATCCTCCAGTCGCTCGTAGAGCCGCGCCGTCAGCACGTCCGTGAGGAACGGCGCCTCCGTCATCTTCCCCGGCAGGATGCAGATGTGGCCGGGCACCGGCTCGTGGATGGCGATGTTGAGCGAGCGCGCGGAGCCCGCGTCCGGCGCGAAGTCGACCTTGGTGCAGGCCACGTCGCTGTGAGGCCCCGCGTTGCGCCAGCCCGGCACCAGCCGCTCCAGCGCGCGGTGGAGGTTGTCCGCCCGCTCGGGCACGACGTTGTAGTCGGGATTGGCGCACAGGAGCGCATCCTCGTTGAGCCCCACGACGCTGTAGTCACCGTGGTGCATCATCGCCGCCTCGTGCGGGTCCACGTAGAACAGCCCGTGCCCGCCCAGGCGCGGCACCACCACCAGGTGGCTCTTCCAGTAGCGGATGGGCAGCTCCAGCCCGAAGAACTGGCGGAACAAGTCCCGCGCCCCGAAGCCCGTCGAATAGACGAACAGCCTCGACTCGATGTGGAGCGACTCCCCGTCGGCGGTGATGACGGTGGCCTCCGAGCCACTGACGCGCTCCAGCCGCGAGCCCGTGAGGACCTCCGCGCCTCCCTGCTGCGCGGACGTGTACAGCTTGCGATACAGCATCCGCGTGTTGATGCTGACGTCCGCCACTTCGAACACGGCGGGCGCGCGAGACAGGTCCGCCGACGGGAAGCGCGCCTTCGCCTGCGCCTGCGTCAGGGGACGGTGGATGACGCCCGCCTCCTCCCAGCGAGAGACGAGCTCCTGGAGCCGGTCCGCGTCCCGCACCAGCACGAGCGGCGGCCGGTCCGCGTCCTCCACGGCCTCCGGCGCGAAGGCGCGAATCTGCTCGTGCCCGTAGATGCACCGCCGCGCCACCTGGATGGCGGCCTGCCGGTCCTTCACGGAACCGGCGTGATAGCTGCCCCGGTGCAGCCAGCCCTCGTTCCGGGTGGACGGGCCACTGGCCAACGTCGGCTGCTTCTCCAACAACAACAACCGCAGGCCGAGCCGCGCCAGCTTGTGGCTCGCCATCAACCCCGTCACGCCTCCGCCCACCAGCACCACGTCATATCGACGGATGTTCCGCATCACGTAGCTCTCCCCATGTCCTGTCACCCCGCCACGAGCCCGCGGTGACAGAGAATTTTCACAATCGTGACTTTCACGATTAACTTGATTTACTACTATTGACGCTTTGCGTCTGGCTTAGGAAGGACGCGCCGGGTGTGGAGCCTGGGGGGCGTGAAGCACCATCCCGGGTGGGCTCGCGAGGAAGTCCCCGAGCGAAGGGCACCGAAGCAAACTCGCGAGGGGCGTTCTCCTGGAAAATCATCAGGAGGCTGCAACCGTGCGACGGATGTTCAGGCTGCTGTGCTGTGTGGGAGTGCTGGCGGCGTGTGGAGGCCCTGAGACGGACGAGGAACTCGAGCAGGAGAGCGACCCGGGCACGAGGCTGGCCAGCGTGAAGCTGGCGGACGGGCAGGCGGTGACGTTCTACGAGGTGCCCGACTACGGCATCGTCACGGTGGTGAAGGGCCCGCGAGGCACGCCGATGCCGGACGCGTCCGCCTTCGACGGCATGCCCATCCCGGACATCTACCGCAAGCTGTCAGGAGGGCAGGAGCCGCCCGCCGCGCTGGTGGAGGCCGCCCGCCGCGTGCCGTCCGCCCTGGCGCAGACGTCCGTGCGCGAGGCGAGGGCGCCCGAGGGCATCGCGCAGATGTCGCCGCCCTCGGGGAACAACGTGAGCCAGCAGGCGCTGCCGGACACCGCGTGGTGGTCCGCCAACTTCTGCCAGGGCCTCAACACCGAGTACGACGAAATCTGGTGCCCCCTGAACGTCTACAGCTGGGCGCACACCGGCTGGGGGCCCGTGCAGAAGTACTACCAGGCCTGTGCGACGACGGGCGAGGCGACGGGCTCGCTGTGGCTGGACAAGTGGGCGAGCGGCGCGTGGCAGCGCCTGCAGACGGCCAACCTGCCCAAGTGGTGGTGGACGTGCGTGTGGGGCGTGGGCGCGGCGCAGTACCGCTCCGGCCTGGACGCCACGGCGAACGCGCTCTTCGTGGCGCGCTACCGCTACGCCATCCCCAACATCATCGCCAGCGCGCCGGACTTCCCGGCTGACCGCAGCTACTCGAACTTCTCCGACAACCTCCAGGGCATCACCCACAACTCCACGCACTGGTTCCAGACGCGCAACGCCACCAACTTCTGGAAGGACGAGGCCACGGACGGGCTCATCGCGAAGCAGCCGATGACGGCCCTCAACGAGAACCCGCCCGAGCGCTACACGATGCCGTCCCCCTGGTACAACGCGGGCTTCCGGCACTACGGCGACCTGGTGCACGTCAATGGCTACCTCTACATCGCCATGGATGGACCGAGCCAGGGCGGCGCCGTGGGCGTCTTCAACACGAACATGCAGTACATCGGCTTCGCGTCGCTGCCGAACTGGTCCGGCGGCGTGGCGTTCCTCGCGCACAACCCGCGGGACGGCCTGTTCTACGCGGCGACGAACGCCTTCGGGGCGACCTCGCTGCGCGGCTATTCCATTGCCCTGTCGGGCACCACCGTCACCGTCACCCACAAGCGCACGCTGACGCTGTCGAGCAGCATTCCGGTGGGTGCGTGGATTCAGGGCGGCAAGATTTCCGCGCGCGGCAACCTGTACATCAGCGTGGGCGGCGGCGGACAGACGTCCGGCATCTACATGGTCGACGTGGTGAACGGCTTCGTGCAGACGTATTACTACGTGCCCTACGGCTCCGCGGACGAGTTCGAGGGCCTGGACCTGTGGGACTTGGACGCGGACCAGCGCATCGGCGCCAAGGGACAAATCCACATGCAGAAGATCAACATCGACCTGCCGGGCTTCGCCGACGACTACTGGCTGTCGCACTACCGCGTCGACGACCCGAGCAAGCTGTAGCGGTTTGAAACGGACCGGCGCGGCGGCGCCCCCACGTCGCCGCCGCGGCGTCAGTCCCCCGGGCGCGAAGTCAAGGTCGCGCCCGGGCCCTGAACGTCTGGACTACTTCACGCCGACGGCGGTCCAGCTCTCCTTCACCTTCGCCACCTCGGTGGAGTCCGCGCCGTAGAGGTCCGTGGCCGCCTGGACGGTGGCGGTGCGGGCCTGGGCGAACGTGGTGCTCGGCGTCATGTAGTGGGCCAGGGCGCGGTAGTAGATCTTCAGGCCCTTGTCCATGCCGATGCCGTCCTTCACCTCGAGCTTGGACGTGCGGTTCGTGCCGCCGTTGGCCAGCAGGTAGAAGGCGTTGTTGGCGATACCGCTGGAGCCGTGGACTTCCGTCTGCTTCGGGTAGTCCTTGTAGTTGTCGATGGAGTACCCGTCCTTCGTGGGGTCGTCCATGTAGCGCAGGCCGTCCGTGGGGTCGCCGTTCGTCGGCGTCCAGGCCGTCTCGCCCACCGTCCAGTTGAACTTCACCGCGGAGTTCTTCGTGGACGCGTACCACTCGACGCCCGCGCCCATGATGTCGCTGATGGCCTCGTTCAGACCACCGGACTCGCCGCGGTAGACCAGGCCGGCGGTGCGCTCGGTGAGGCCGTGGGCGATTTCATGGCCCGCGATGTCCAGCGCGGTGAGCGGACCGGAGTCCACGCCGTCGCCGTCGCCGTAGGACATCTTCTCGCCGTCCCAGTACGCGTTGACGTAGTTCTCGCTCACGTGCACGTAGTTGACGAGCTTCTCGCCCTTGCCGTCGATGGAGTCGCGGCCGAGCACGTCCTTGAGGAAGTCGTACGTCATCGCCGCGCCGTAGTGCGCGTCCACGGCGGCCTGGTTGCGCTTCGGGTCCGTCGCCTCGCCCCAGACGTTGTTGCCGTCCTTGAAGGGCGTGGTGCCGCTCGCCTCTTCCTTGTTCATCGCGTCGTACGTGGAGATGCCCTTGCCGCGCGTGTTGTCCTCCAGGGTGAACGTCCCATCCGCGTTCTGCTTCGTCTTCAGGTCCACCTTGCCGCTGTAGAGCGAGGTGTCATCCGCGGTGCCACCCGGAACCGGCGGCTTCGGGGGCTCGGTGGGAGGCTGGGTGGCCTTGGGCGAAATCGCCAGGCCCCAGCTGTTGAGCTTGCCGGTGTCGCCCTTGGCGTTGTCCTTCACCGTCAGCGTCCACTCGCCCTTGGCCTTCTCGCCGGCGAAGGCGCTCAGGTCGAAGTCGCCCTTCACGTTGTCCGTGCTGCCGCCGGTGCGGTTGTGCACCACCGCGCTCTTGCCGGAGGGGCTCGTCAACGTGACGGACAGGTCGCCCTTGTACGTGTGGCTGATGTTCAGCGACAGCTTGAGCTTGTCGACGGTGACGTCGTCGGCGACCTTCACCTTGGAGGTGACGGTGGCGTTGTCCTTGATGGCCGCGTTCGGCGTGGAGGAGACCTTCACGTCCGCGGGCGCGGCGGCGGCGGGCTTGCTGCCCTTGGCGGCGGCGGTGTCACCCGTGCCGTGCGTGGCGCAGGGGCAGTTCTTGAAGCCGTCGATGGTGTTGAACTTCTCGTAGATCTTCCCGCTGTTCGCGTCGACCAGGTAGTTCATCCGGCGCGGGTTCTCGGTGCCGTTCACATTGGCGACCTCGACGCGGTACGCGGAGCGGTACACGCCGGTCGGGTCCTTGTAGATGACCCGCTCGGAGTTCGGCTGGCGGTCCGGCTTGCCCGCGAAGTCCTTGAGCGCGATGTCCAGCACCTGCGCGTGGGACAGCTGGGGCTTCTGCGTGCCCAGGCCGGCGGGAATCGTGGACTGGTCACCGGTGACGCTGCTGACCTTGCCGTCCTTGCCGAGGTGGGACACCACCTGCTCGGCGTAGACCTTCACGCCCTCGTGCTGCCGGTCCAGGCGCACGTGCGTCATCCCCAGCTCGTCGCGCTCCACGTTCTTCGGGACGAAGGCCGGGAACTGGATGCCACCCCGGAGGCCCTGCGTCGCGGGCTTGCTGGCGGCGGGCGTGAGGTGCTCCAGCGAGGTCTGGATGGCGGTCTGCGCCTCCTTGCTCTCCAGCGACAGGCGGCCCGTGGGCGCCGGCAGCGGCTTCAGCGTCTGCTCGGCGCGCGCCAGGTCGGTGGTCTTCGCCGCGGGACCGAAGCCGTCCTTGATGACGTTCGGAGCCTTCGCAGCCTTCGCAGCGTTCTTCGGCTGAGCCTCAGTGGAAATGGTGGGGAGGACCGTCGGCTTCGAACCATCAGTGCGGCGAATGCTCATGGGTCTCAGGACTCCATACGAGGTGGCTGAAGAGTTATCGCCACAATGTATCAGGAAGTTACCTGTTGATTTCCACCCCACCCCCTGGGGCCATGTGTCTGAATATTTCAGTCCGCGAGCCAGCGCGCCGAGGAGACCTTGTCTCCGAATCCCCAGGAATTGAGATTCACTTCTCTGAGTGAACCGTCGCCGACGAGGTCCTGAGTCTTGCCGCTGTAGTTCGAGTCGGCGTGGAGCCGCACACGGTGTCCGGGTGGGAGGCACCAGCGCACCGCGGAGACCTTGTCGTTGAGCCCGTCGATGTCCTGGAAGCGGGCCCAGTTCTTCGCGCCCCGGTCCGCGAAATCGAAGATGAACCCCCGGTCGCTGAAGTCGGAGTCGTCGTAGAAATCGACGAAGGCGCTCGCGAGGTGGGTGCCGCAGCCGTCGTTCGCCCAGATGTTCCTGAATTCCACCATCTTCACGGAACCCGAGGGGCCATCGTCGGCGTGCTCGGTGGCGTAGAGGATGAGCTTGCGGTCCGCGCCCACGAAGACGCCGCCGGCCGCGTCGAGGTTGCACTGCCGCGCGCCGTCGTTGCTGCAGTACAGGTGTTTCGCCGCGACGTGCTCCAGGCGCAGGTGGCCGTCCAGGCTCACGCGGTAGAGGTGGGCATGGTCGTCACTGACGGGGCCCCAGCGCAGTCCGCCGAGCAGCGTGCCCACCAGGTAGAGCTGACCGTCCCGACAGTCGGTGACGAAGTTGAGGCTCTGGAAGGGGCCCCAGGTGTCGGAGGCCAGCTCCTCGCGGGTCCATTGGTCCACGCGCGTCCACCCGTTCGTCGGCGAGCGGAGGTCCGTGGAGGTGGAGAGGAAGACCTCGAGCACCTTCGCGTCGTACTGGCCGAGCAGCAGCAGGTAGCGCCTGTCGGACAGGCGCGTGAGGGACGCGGTGCCCGCGTTCGCGGAGGCGCCGTCGATGAAGGCGAAGGGCGCGGGTGCCAGGCCCTGGTTGAAGTCATACAGCGCGACGCGGCCGGGGCCGGAGCCCTGCTCCATGGGCAGCGCGACGATGTTGCCAACGGCTTGCATGCCGCCGCCGTGGGCGTAGCCGTCGACGAGGGGGAGCGCCGTCACCGCGCGGTCGTCGATGGGTGGGGCGGTGTCCTCGGGCTGGGAGATGGAGGGGGACAGCCGATTGGAGCGCAGGCGCAGCCCGTCACCATTGCGCGAGGGCAGGTGCACCACGTGGCCCACGTTGCCGTTCGTGTTGCCGTCCCGCTTGGACACCACGAGGTAGCGCCCGGAGCCGAGTGACAGGCGTTGAATCCCCTGCCAGTGATTGTCCCCGGGATGGGCGACGTTGAAGTTGAACGGGCCGGGACGGAATCCGAGCACCTCGCCGTGGTCCCTGAGCTCATTGAAGCGCGCGGGGACGTCGGGGACGCAGAGGTTGCAGTCCGGGCTTCCCCAGACACAGGAGGTGTCTCCCTGGAGGGGGACGAGCGCCGCGGACGCGGTGGTGACGGTGGGCTCGGCGGGCGTGGGCGCGGGGCCGCAGGCGGTGAGTGACAGGGTTCCGGCCAATGCGCGGACCCACGTCAGGGAAGAGGTGCGGGGATGAAGGGGCATGGTTTCCTTGGAAGCAACGGAGTGTGTGGACATGGTGAGTCCAGGAGCATGGCTTGACCCGAGGGTGCGGTGCCATGCAACGCTTCTGATTCGCGCTTCCCCCGGCGCGACGGGCCTGTCCCCGCATCTGGAGTTCCCCCTCATGGCCTCGCAGGCGTACGACGCCCTCATGGATGTTTCGCGGTTGTTGTTGGACAAGGGCTTCGAGCCCGGGAATGTCGCGGAGGCGCTCGGGCAGGTGGGCGCCGCGCTCGATGTCGACCGTGTCTATGTTTTCGAGAACAGCAAGGATGTCGGCGGAAAGCTGCTGTGCAGCCAGCGCTACGAGTGGACCGCGGCCAGTGCCTCCGCGCAGCTCGACAACCCCGTGTTGCAGAACGTGTCGTATGAGGAGGCGCTTCCTTCGTGGGTGCAGCCGCTGTCCTCGGGGCAGGTGGTGAAGGGGCGTCCGCGCGAATTCACGTCACCCGTGAGGGAGGTGCTGGAGAGCCAGGACATCCGCTCGCTGCTGGTGTGTCCCATCACGGTGGGTGGCGAGTGGTGGGGGTTCGTGGGCTTCGACGATTGTCGGACGGAGCGCGCGTGGCCCGAGGCGGAGAGTTCGGTGCTTCAAGCGCTGTCCAATGCGCTCGCCGGCTCGCTGCGACATGCGCGACTGCGCAGCGCGCTCACGGGGGTGCAAGCGCAGTTGCGCGCCATCATCGACCGCTGCGCGAGCACGACGTCCTGATTCACGGCGTGGCGCCCGCTGGCGCATGCGTCTATCGTCGCTGCCCTCGAAAGGGGTTGCACCATGCGGCGGTTGCTGATGATGGCAGTGACGGTGGGTGGTGTGGGCATACTCGCGGGTGCGGCACTCCTCCCTCCCCGTGCCGAAGCAGACGGAAAGACCGATAAGCCGATGCCTGCCGGCGGACACCCGGCGCAGGAAGAGGCCCCATGCGAGCAGGCCACGAACCCGCCGCAGTTCGAAATCAACGGCGCCTGTTGGTTCAAGGTGAAGCGCATCAAGGGGCGGTGCCCCGGCGACTCCGTGGTCTACAAGGGCACGTGCTACGAGCCCGTCAACGAGAGCTGGCGGCAGACCCAGTACCCAGCCGCGACAGCCCCCGACGCCGGCAAGTAGGTGCAGCGCGAGCTCTCGAAGCTGAAGGACGGTCAGGAACGCGAGGAGCTGAAGATGCGGCGGAGGCCATCAAGCTGCCCTTCGGTCGCGTCCACCCCGGCGACCGCCGGAAGGAGGACAAGCGGCAGGACACCACCGGGATGCTGAAGGATATCAGCTCGGACATCGAGTGGGACACGCTGGTGGCTCCCGCCCCGGC